>NZ_RCVI01000301.1:0-10555 GCF_003667455.1 Micromonospora sp. CV4
CGGCACCACGGCGAAGGCGCGGCCGGCCCGGGCGCGCGTGACCGGCGGCGCCTTCGCCGTGGTGCCGACCCCCGACGACGGCCGGCGGCGCAGCGACCGGCAGGTCTGGGACGAGTCGGCCCGCCCGAGCGGGCCCACACCCGACCCGGCGCGCACGTACACCCCGCAGGAGCAGGCCAACGGCCAACACCTGGTGCAGGTGCACGACGGCCTGCGCGGCGAGCTGGCCCAGATCCACGACCTGATCGAGCAGGTCGCCGCCGGCGAGATCGACGCCGGGGCGGCCCGGTCGCACATCAACACGATGACGATGCGGCAGAACAGGTGGACGCTCGGCGCCTACTGCGAGTCCTACTGCCGCATCGTCACCACCCACCACACCATCGAGGACCAGGCACTCTTTCCACGGCTACGGCAGGCCGACCCCCGGCTCCGCCCGGTCATCGACCGGCTGGAGCAGGAGCACCACGTCATTCACGACGTCCTGGAGGGCGTCGATCGGGCCCTGGTCGCGTACGTCGGGGCGCCGGACGGGTTGGCCGAGCTGCGCGCCGCGGTGGACCTGCTCACCGACACCCTGCTGTCCCACCTCAGCTACGAGGAGCGCGAGCTGGTCGAGCCGCTGGCCCGGCTGGGGGTGAGCTGACCCGCAGCGATCCCGGCTCGGCCCGGGGGTTGCCCCGGTTGACGTGAGAGACTACTTTCGAAACATGTCTCTCAAGAACCCGTACGGAGATTTCGAGATCACCGAGCCGCAGGCGCTGCGGGCGCTGGCCCATCCGGTCCGGCTGGCCATCCTCGACCGCCTCCAGCGGCACGGCCCCGCCACCGCCACCGGGCTGTCGTCACACGTGGGCGCCACACCCTCGGTGGTCAGCTGGCACCTGCGGCATCTCGCGACGTTCGGCCTGGTCACCGACTGGGAGGGAGCCACCAGCAAGCGGGAACGCTGGTGGCAGGCGGCCGCCCGGGGCTTCCGCTTCACGCTGCCCGACGACGCCGAGGGGCAGGCCGCCGGCCGTCAACTGCGCGGCGAGATGTTCGCCCGGACCGCCGACGCGCCGCAGCAGTGGCTGCTGCACGACGAGCCCCGGTTGGACGCCGAGTGGCGCGGGCTGGCCGGGGTGGCCGACACCCGGTTCGTGGCCACCGCCGACGAGCTGCGGGAGCTGGAGGATGCCATCGAGCAGTTGCTCGCCCCGTACGTGCGCCGCAAGGACGAGCAGACGCCACCGGCCGGAGCGCGCGTCGTCCGGATGCTGCGCTACCTGCTGCCCGAGACCGGCGACGACGACCCGGCGACGCCGTGACCGCCGTCGGCACGGCACCCCGGCCGGCACTGCACCGCGACCGGCGGTTCCGCACCTTCTGGATCGGCGAGACGGTCTCCCAGTTCGGCGACCGGATCAGCGAGCTGGCCCTCCCACTGATCGCCGTCTCCCTGCTGGCCGCGACGCCCGCGCAGGTCAGCATCCTCACCGCGCTGATCTGGTTGCCCAACCTGCTGGGACTGTTCCTGGGCGCGTGGGTCGACCAGCGCACCCACAAACGTCGCCTGCTGATCATCGCCGACCTGATCCGCGCCGCGGTGCTGCTCAGCCTGCCGGTGGCGTACCTCTTCGGCGCGGTCACCCTCACCCAGCTCTACCTGGTGGCGCTGCTCACCGGCGCCGGGGCGGTGCTGTTCGCCATGGCGCGCCAGGCGTTCTTCGTCGCCCTGGTGCCGCCGTCGGCCTACATCGACGCGACCAGCAAGCTGAGCATGAGCCGGGCGGTGTCGTTCGTGGCCGGCCCGGCCGTCGGCGGGGGACTGGTCCAGGCACTGACCGCGCCGGTCGCGGTCGTCGTCGACGCGGTGTCCTTCCTCGCCTCCGCGCTGCTGATCGGCCGCATCCCGGTGGCCGAGGCGCCACCGCCGCCGCGGCGGACGTCCACCCTCGGCCTGGTACGCGACGGGCTCGTGCTGGTGGTACGCCACCCGGTGCTGCGCGCGGCGCTCGGCTGCACCAGCACCGTCAACTTCTTCTCGTTCATCGCGACCGCGTTGCTGGTGCTCTACGCCAGCCGCGAGCTCGACCTGTCCGCCGGCGCCATCGGCGTCGCGTTCGGCGCCGGTGCGATCGGCGGGTTGGCGGGCGCGGCGCTGGCACCCCGGGTCACCCGCGCCATCGGGTTGGGGCGTACCACGATGATCGGCGTCGTCCTCTTTCCCGCGCCGCTGGCCCTGACCGCGCTGGTGACCGGCCCCACCTGGGCGAAGGTCGCCATGCTGGCCGCCATCGAGCTGGTCTCCAGCGTCGGGGTGATGCTGATGGACGTCAACCTGAACGCCCTGCTCACCGCGGTCACGCCCGACGACGCGCGGGGTCGGCGGGCCGGCGCGTACAGCGCCGTCAACTACGGCATCCGGCCGCTGGGGGCCCTGGTCGGCGGCGCTCTGGGCACGACCATCGGGCTGCGGCCGACGCTCGTCATCGCGGGCCTGGGCGGCGTGCTCGCCGTGCTGTGGTTGTTCGCGTCGCCGGTGCGCCACATCGCCACCCTCGACGACGCGGTGACCTGATCGGCCCGTCGGGCGCCCACCAGGGGACGCCCGACGCGCGGAGCCGGGCCCGAACCCGGGCGGATCAGCCCGCTGCCTCGAGCAGCAGCCGGGCCAGCTCGGCAGGCTGGGAGACCATTGGCCAGTGGCCGGTGTCCATCGTGACCAGTCGCCAGTGGTCGCTGGTCAGCAACCGGGCCACCGTGTCTTTGGGCTCGGGCCCGTCGAGCAGGCACTTGACGTACGTGGTGGGCAGCTCGCCGAGCGGGCGGGTCAGCACGGCCGGCTCGGTCAGCGTGGCACCGGGGTGCGGGGTGAAGCCCTTGGTCAGTCGGGTGATCTGCTCCTCGGTGAGCCCCTGGCCGTCGAGATCGGCCGGGCTCGCCGGCGGCCAGTAGCCGCCGTTGTCGGCGATCAACGACTCCAGCGCCGCCGGACCCTGCCACCAGCCGGACGCGAACGACCCGCCGTCGACCGGCACCTCCGAGTCGACGAAGACGACCCGGGCCAGCCGGTCGCCGATCCGCTCGGCCGCCTGACCCACCGGGATGCCCGAGTAGCTGTGCCCGACCAACACCACGTCGCGCAGGTCGCGCCGCTCGATCTCACCGACGATGTCCTGCACGTGGGTCTGCTGCCCGGCCGGCACACCCTGCTTGTCGGCGACGCCGGAGAGGGTCAGCGGGTGGGTGCCGTGCCCGGCCGCGCGCAACGGCGGCAGCACCTCGTCCCACACCCACGAGCCCAGCCATGCCCCTGCCACCAGTACGAACTCTGCCATGGCCGCGACCCTAGCGCCGCCCCCCGACAGCGCCGCCGCTTCCGACCGGCGTGGCGGACGTCGGGTCACGGCCAGGTCCGGGCCTGGGCGGCGAAGACCTCCGGTGGGCTCTCCACCGGCAGGACGCAGACCAGATGCCCACCGGGCGCTCGCAGGACGCGGCACTCCAGCCACCGGGACACCTCGGTGGCGCCGAGGGCGATCAACCGCGCCGTCTCGGCTGCCACGTCGTCGGTCTCGATGTCGAGGTGGAAGCGGGGCGCGTCATCGACCGCCTGAACCGCCGTGACCAGGCCGGGCAGCGCCTCGTGCAGATTAGTGAACTGCGGCTCGGCGGGATCGGACCGGGTGCTGACGCCCAACGCCGCCGACCAGAACGCCGCCGCCCGGGCGGCCTCCGCCTCGGGAGCGTCGATCAGCAGGGCGTAGACACGGCTTCGGTGCATGCGAGGCAGGATATCGACGAATCGCGCGCCCGACCGGCCCGCGTCGCCCGGTCCTGCGCTCAGGGGTGGTCCAGTGCGGGCGGGCCGCCGTCGACCGGCATCCGGTAGATCCGGACCGGGTAGTCGACGGCGGCGTGCCCGCCGTTGAGCCCGGCGGTCAGGTGCAGCTGGGCGGCCGGCAGCCAGAGCCGGGCGTCGGCGTCGATCCACATCGCGTCCACCCAGGCCAGCCGGGGGTCGGCGACGAGCGTGCGCACGGTGCGGTCCGGCGCCAGGGTGAGGACGCGCCGTCGTTCCACGTCGCTGAGGTAGATGGTGCCGGCGGCGTCGATCGCCGTACCGCCGGTGCCGGGGCTGTCCCACCACGGTTCGACCCGTCGGCCCAACTCCTCGGCGGACACCGACGGGTCGTCCAGCCACCGGGTGGCGATGCGGGACATCCCGCCGGAGGCGGGTTGGTAGTACAACCACCGGCCGTCGGGCGACACCTCCAACTGGTCGGCGTGCACGTGGACCGCCCCGCCGTCGGGGTCGCGCAGCGGGCGGCCGTCCGCCACCAGAGGCCGGCCCACGGTGCTCGGATGCCCGTCGAGCACCCGCCGGACCTGTCCCGAGTCGAGGTCGAGCACGAGCAGGCCGGGCGATCCGGCGTCGGTGAGGTAACCGACGCCGTCGTGGAACCGGACGTCGTCGACGTAGCTGGTGGGATGCACGGCCGCGTCCAGGTGGTAAACCCGGTCGACCCGGTCGCCGTCCGGGTCGACCACGATCAGCCGGGCCCCGCCCGGCACCTGCCGGACGCCGATCCCCGGCGCGCCCGCGTCGATGATCCACAGCCGGCCGTCCGGGCCGGCCCGCAGCCCGTTGACGTTGACGAACGCCCCGTCCGGCGGCTGGTCCGTCGCGTTCCACGCGGCATCCGGGTACGGGACGCGCCGGCCGTCCGGCAACGCCTCGGCGACCCGCACGCCCGGCCGGTCCGCCGACGGGTAACTCAGGAAGACCCGCTCCCGCACGGTCGTCACGCCCGTGCACACCCGGTCCTCGGCGAGCACCGGCGTCAGTCGGAGATCCTCCTCGGTGGGCAGCGTGGCCACGGAACCGCTCCTCACTCGCCCGACGGCGCCCCTCGACTCCAACCGGTGGCCGAGGAACCGACCACCCGGCGCGCGGTATCCCCGGGTCGCGCTGCGCGAAACCGGTGGCCCGTGGGTCGCCAGCCCACGCGGTCGGTCGGGCCGCCCGGCGGGACGCTCAGCCGGGTGGCGCGGCCGGTCGGTCCACCAGGGCGGCAAGTCGCTTCGGGGCGAGCAGGCAGTAGCTCTCGGCCAGCAGCTCGGCAACCTCACCCCAGTCGATGCCCCCGTCCACGACCATGCCCAGCACGCTCGGGCCCCACGCCGGCTTGTAGAAGGGATGCCCGCTGGCCACCAGCCCGGCTATCTCGTCGGGTGGCGACCGGAAGATCAGCAGACAGGCCGGTTGGTCCACGTCTGCGGCGCGGGCATGGGCGACCTGATGATCGGGATCGACGGTGAGCACGTGGGCGAAGGTCCGCTTGCGGATCCGCCAGCGCGTGCCCACCCAGGCCGGCTCCTCGTAGGTCTCCGGCAGCTCGAGGCAGATCGGCCGGAGCCGGTCGAGGACCTCGGACGGGACGTCTCCGGGTTCGGTCACGGTCAGTGACCCTAGCCGGCCGGTACGACAGGTCACCCGCCTCGGCCGGTCCGGCCGGCGTACCTCGGTGTCGTCCACACGGGCCGGTCCCTGCGGCACGGGGCGACCCGGGTGGTTTCGCCGCGCGGGCCCGGGGGACATCTCCCGGTACTACATCGATGAAGGGAAATAACATGGTTGGCAGGCTCGGTTCCGACACCGCGACGGGTGTCAAACACCCGGTGAAGACGGCTGCACAGGTCGTCGGCGTGGTCTTCCTGCTGGTCGGCGTGCTCGGCTTCATCCCGGGCATCACCAGCAACTACGACACGATGATGTTCGCCGGCCACGAGTCCGAGGCAAAGCTGCTCGGCCTGTTCCAGGTGTCCATCCTGCACAACCTGGTGCACCTCGCGTTCGGGGTGGCCGGGCTGGCCCTGGCGCGTACGGTCTCCGGCGCCCGCGGGTACTTGATCGGCGGTGGCGCGGTCTATCTCGTGCTCTGGCTCTACGGGCTGGTCATCGACCACTCCAGCGGCGCCAACTTCGTTCCGCTCAACGGCGCGGACAACTGGCTGCACCTGTTCCTCGGCCTCGGCATGATCGCGCTCGGCGTGGCGCTGACCCGCCGGCCCGCCGACCGTCGCTGACCGTCGGGCCCACCCCGTCCGGCGTTGTCGTCCGCACCGCCGCGTCCCCCAGGGCGCGGCGGTGCCCCGCCGCCGGTGGTGCACGATCGGCCGATCCGTCAGGATGGGCCGGGGCGACGCCGGGCTGGCGCCCCGGACCGAGCCGCCCCCGTGCCCGAAGAGGAGTGCCGTGCCGTCCACCCTGCTCTCCCGCCGTGACCTGGATTTCCTGCTGCACGACTGGCTGCGGGTGTCCCAGCTGGTCGAACGCCCCCGCTACGCCGAGCACTCCCGGGAGACCTTCGACGACGCCCTGGACCTCGCCGAGCGGGTGGCGACCGAGCAGTTCGCGCCGCACAACCGGGCCGCCGACCTGGCCGAGCCCACCTTCGACGGGCAGCGGGTACGGCTGATCCCGCAGGTCCGCGCGGCGCTGGAGAGTTTCGCCGAGACCGGCCTGCTCACCGCCGGGCTGGACGCGTCCGTCGGCGGTCTGCAACTGCCGCACGCCGTCGCGGCGGCCTGCTTCACCTGGTTCCAGGCGGCCAACGTCTCCACCTCCGCGTACCCGTTCCTCACCCTGGGCAACGCCAACCTCCTGCTGGCGCACGGCAGCGCGGAGCAGGTCGACACCTACGTGCGACCCATGCTGGAGGGCCGGTTCTTCGGCACCATGTGCCTGTCCGAGCCGCACGCCGGCAGCTCGCTGGCCGACATCACCACCCGTGCCGAACCGCAGCCGGACGGCACGTACCGGCTCTTCGGCACCAAGATGTGGATCTCCGGCGGTGATCACGAGCTGGCCGAGAACATCGTGCACCTGGTGCTGGCACGGATCCCCGGCGGCCCGCCCGGGGTGAAGGGCATCTCGCTGTTCATCGTGCCCAAGGTGCTGGTCGGGCCGGACGGCTCGCTCGGCGACCGCAACGACGTGGTGCTGGTCGGGCTCAACCACAAGATGGGCTTCCGGGGCACGACCAACACCCTGCTCAGCTTCGGCGACGGCGGCCACACCCCCGCCGGCCGCCCCGGCGCCGTCGGTCACCTGGTCGGTCCACCACACCAGGGGCTGGCCCAGATGTTCCACATGATGAACGAGGCCCGGATCGGGGTGGGCGCCGGCGCCACCGCGCTCGGCTACACCGGCTACCTCAAGAGCCTGGCGTATGCCCGGGAGCGGCCGCAGGGCCGGCCGGTCGGCGCGAAGGACCCGGGCACGCCGCAGGTGCCAATCATCGACCACCCTGACGTACGACGGATGCTGCTGGCGCAGAAGAGCTACGTCGAGGGGGCGCTGGCGCTGGTGCTCTACTGCGCGCGGCTGCTCGACGAGGAGAAGACCGCCCCGGTCGAGGCCGACCGCGAGCGGGCGCACCTGCTGCTGGACGTGCTCACCCCGATCACCAAGAGTTGGCCGTCACAGTGGTGCCTGACCGCCAACGACCTGGCGATCCAGGTGCTCGGCGGGGCCGGCTACACCCGCGACCACGATGTGGAGCAGCACTACCGGGACAACCGGCTCAACCCGATCCACGAGGGCACCCACGGCATCCAGGCGCTGGACCTGCTGGGACGCAAGATGACCATGCACGGTGGGGCGGGTCTGACCCTGCTGACCTCGACGATCCGCGAGACCGTCGACCGGGCCGGGAAGGCCGGGGGCGAGGCCGCCGAGCTGGCCGACCGGCTGGCCGAGGCGGTGGACCGGGTCGTCGCGGTCACCCGCGGACTCTGGGCCGACGGTGACCCGGTGCTCGCGCTGGCCAACGCGAGCGCCTACCTGGAGGCGGTCGGGCACGTCGTGATCGCGTGGATGTGGCTGGAGCAGGTGCTGGCCCTGCCCCCGGAAGAGTCCGGCGACGCGTTCCACGCCGGCAAGCGGCAGGCCGCGCGGTACTTCTTCAGGGTCGAGCTGCCCCGCACCGGCCCGCAGTTCGACCTGCTGGACAGCCGGGACCGGACCACGCTGGACATGCGCACCGACTGGTTCTGAGGGGCCGGCCCCTCACCGTCGCCTGGTCTGGTGCTGCATGGCCTGCCGGCCCTTGACGACACCCAGGATGATCACGATCACCAGCGCGATCAACCCGATGATGATCAGCCAGCGGACCGCCTCGAGGATCAGCCCGAGCAGGATCAGCACGCCGGCGACCACGCCGACAACCCAGAGCAGCGCGCGCATGTCCACCTCCGGTAACCGGTCGCGCCCGTGGCGACGACGTCCGGGTCACCTTCCCGATCCGGACGAAACCATGCCCGAGCGCCGCGACGGGCGGCGGGGCGGGTGGAAACCGACCCGCCCGCGCGCCGCTTCATCGACTCAGGATCGCCGACGTGGGGCTGTCACCGACGACGGGATACCGCGATGTCGCCGACACCGTGTCGATCATGCGGTCGTGCGGGCTGGGTCGGCTCAGCCGGCCGTGCGGGCTGGGGCGGCTCACCCCGCCGTGCGGGCTGGGGCGGCTCGCCCCGCCGTGCGGGCCGGGCGGCTCACCACGCCGTGCGGACCGGGTCGCTCAGCCGGCCGTGCGGGCGACGTAGACGGTGTTGGCGGACTCGCCGCCGGTCAGCGGGTTGGCGAACGGCACGACGTGCGCCCGCGCGGTCGCGAACACCCCGGTGAGCGCCGCCGTGAACTCGGCGTCCGGCGGGTCGTCCGACCAGAGCGCGAAGACCCCCTCTGGGCGGAGCAGGGCGGCCAGGCGACGCAGCCCGGCCGGTGCGTAGAAGACGGCGTGGCTGGGGTGCAGGACGTTGCGCGGAGAGTGGTCGACGTCGAGCAGCACGGCGTCGAACACCCGCCCCGGCGCCTCGGCGTCGAACCCGGTGTCGCCGGCCACCGCGGCGAAGAAGTCGGCGTGGGCGAACCGGGTCCGTGGGTCCTCGGCGAGCCCCGCCGCGAACGGCAGTAGTCCGCGCCGGTGCCAGTCGATCACATCCTCGATCGCCTCCACCACCAGCATCGACCGCACCCGCGGGTCGTCCAGCGCGGCGCGGGCGGTGTAGCCCAGCCCGAGGCCGCCGACCACCACGTCGAGCGTGTCACCGGCAAGCTCGGCCAGGCCCAGCCGGGCCAGCTCGATCTCCGCGACCGGGAAGAGGCTGGACATCAGGAACTCGTCGTCGAGCTTGACCTCGTACACCTCGACCTCGAGCGCCGGGTCGCGGCGCCGGCGCAGGCTGATCGCGCCGATCGGGGTCTCCCGCCAGGCCAGCTCCTCGAAACGCGTGCCCACGGGTGCCCTCTCGCCGCCGGAATCGTCCCCGGATGGTACCGGCCCGACCGGCGGCGGCCACGCAGGGTCCACGGGACATCGACGCAGCGCTTATCCTGTGCCCGGCCGATCCAGCGGGAAGGGACCTCATGCCGTCGCGGCAGGACCAGCTGCACTCCTACCAGTTCAGCGTCCAGCGGGCGGTCGCCGCCCTGGTGATGCGCGAGACCGATCCGGCCCAGTCACCGTTCCGGCGGCTGGCCGGCGCCGCCCTGGCCAGCGTCCTGGTCGCGGCCATCGGGTTGGGCGGCTCGGCGCTCTACGGCCTGTTCGCCGGCGGCGGCAGCGGCTGGCGCGACCCGGGCGCGGTGATCGTCGAGAAGGAGTCCGGCGCCCGGTTCGTCTACCGTGAGCAGAAGCTGCACCCGGTGCTCAACTACGCCTCGGCGCTGCTGATCGTCGGCGCGGACCGCTCGAAGACGGTGCTGGTCTCCCGCCGGTCCATCGACGGCGTGCCGCGGGGGCTGCCGCTGGGCATCGCCGACGCGCCGGATTCGCTGCCCGCCCCGGGCCGGTTGGCCACGGCGGGGTGGACGGTCTGCTCGACGATCCCGGCCGGCGGGGCCGGCGAGGCGCCCCGCTCCGCGTTGCTGATCGGCACCGAGCCCGGCGGTGGCCGGCCACTCGGCGACGAGGCCCTGCTGGCGCGCCACCCGGACGGCGGGCTGCACCTGGTCTGGCACCAGCGGCGCTACCTGATCCGCGACCCCAACCGGGTGTTGGCGGCGCTGGCCACCACCCGGGCCCGGGCCGTGCCGGTGGCGCCCGCCCTGCTCAACTCGCTGCCCGCCGGCGCCGACCTGGCCCCGCTCGCCCTGCCCGAGCTGGGCCGGCGTGCCACCGGGGTGCCGGGCGCCACGATCGGCCAGGTGTACCTGGTACGCAACTCCGGGGGCGGCCGGCAGTACGCGGTGGCGCTCGACGCCGGCCTGGCCGGAATCACCGAGTTGCAGGCCGGGCTGTTGCTGGCCCGCACCGGGCAGGGCGAACCGGAACCGATGACGTTGGGCCGGTTCGCGGCGCTGCCCACGGCCCCCGACCTCGCCCCGAACGGCCCCACCGCACCGCCGCCGGCCCCGCCCCGGCTCGCGGCCGGCGACGGCGGGGCGTTCTGCACCCGGGTGGACGACGACGGCGGGGCCGGGGAGGTGCGCTGGGGCGTACCGCTGCCGGACCTGGCCGCCGTGCCGCGGACCGCGCCGGCCGGCGGCGCCGTCCTGGCC
>NZ_RCVI01000316.1:0-10459 GCF_003667455.1 Micromonospora sp. CV4
CTCGTACCGGGCGCCCATCGCCGGCCAGTCGCCGCCGCGCAGCGCGGTCCACCCGCCGCCCGCCGCGGCCAGCACGCCGCCGAGCAGGCAGAGCGCCGGCCACTGCCGGCTCACCACGCCGTCGAGGTCGGTGACCAGCCCGTACCCGCCGCCGGCCGCCACGGCCAGACCGAGCGCGCCGAGCAGCACGCCCAGCAGCCGCCGCGGCCGGCCGCGAGTGGCCAGCACCGCTCCCCCGCCAGCCAGCGTGACCAGGGCCAGCGCCGGCAGCCACGGCAACAGGGCGGCACCGCTGCGGGCGTCGCGCACCGGCGGCAGCGGCGCCGGGCGCACGGTCAGTTCGACCGACCAGGTCCGGGTGGACGCCCAGAGCGCGAGGCCCGCGCCGGCGAGGCAGAGCAGCACGGCGTACGTCAGCTGACGCCGGCCCGCCGCGGACCGTTCGTGGGGTTGCGTCGGGCCGGTCATCGGGCGGGCCGCAACGTCTCGGCGGCCGCGATCGCGGCCAGCACGGCGGCGGCCTTGTTGCGGGTCTCCTGGTCCTCGGCGGCCGGGTCCGAGTCGGCGACCACCCCCGCGCCGGCCTGCACGTAGGCACGCCCGTCGCGGATCAGGGCGGTCCGGATGGCGATCGCCATGTCCAGGTCGCCGCCGAAGCCGAAGTAGCCGACCGTGCCGCCGTAGAGGCCACGGCGTACCGGCTCCAGCTCCTCGATGATCTCCATGGCCCGCACCTTCGGCGCACCGGAGAGTGTGCCGGCCGGGAACGTCGCGGCGAGCGCGTCGAACGCGCTGCGATCGTCACGCAGCGTGCCGGTCACGGTGGAGACGATGTGCATGACGTGGCTGTACCGCTCGATGGTGGCGAACTCGGGCACCTCCACGCTGCCCGGCTGGCAGACCCGGCCGAGGTCGTTGCGGCCCAGGTCGACCAGCATCACGTGCTCGGCCCGTTCCTTCGGGTCGGCGAGCAGTTCGGCGGCGAGCCCGGCGTCGGCGGCCGGCGTACCACCGCGCGGGCGGGTGCCGGCGATCGGGTGCAGCAGGGCCCGACGCCGCCCGTCCGTACCGCCGGTGACCTTCAGGTGCGCCTCCGGCGACGAACCGACGATGTCAAACCCGTCGAAGCGCAGCAGGTACATGTACGGGCTGGGGTTGCTGGTGCGCAGCACCCGGTAGACGTCCAACGGGTCGGCGTGCGTCGGCCGCTCGAAGCGCTGGGAGAGCACGATCTGGAAGCACTCGCCGGCCCGGATCGCCTCCTTGGCCGCCTCCACCGCCTTCGGGTAGCCCCCGTCGGGGGTGCGGCAGAGCACCTCACCGGTCGGCGGGCGCTCGACGGTGGAGATCATCGGCGGGATGGGCCGGGACAGCGCGGTCGTCATCGCGTCCAGCCGGCCCACCGCGTGGTGGTACGCGGCGGTGACCTCCGCGGCGCGGTCCGGGGCGTCCAGCGGCGGCAGCACCGCGTTGGCGACCAGGAGGGCCGATCCGTCGTAGTGGTCGAGCACCACCAGGTCGGTGGCGAGCATCATGCCCAGCTCCGGCACGCCCAGGTCGTCCTCGGTCAGCTCGGGCAGCCGCTCGAAGCGGCGGACCAGGTCGTAGCCGAGATAACCGACCATGCCCCCGGTCAGCGGCGGCAGCCCGCTCGACGGGTCCCCGGTCGGGCCGGCCAGCGCCGCGACGGTCTCGCGCAGCACCCGCACCGGGTCGCCGTCGGTGGGCAGCCCGGCCGGCGGTTGGCCGAGCCAGGTCGCCACGCCGTCCCGTTCGACCAGCGAGGCGCTGCTGCGTACCCCGATGAAGGAATACCGCGACCAGGCCATGCCGGCCGAGCCGACGCCCTGCTCGGCGGATTCGAGCAGGAACGTGCCGGGCCCGCCGGCCAGCTTGCGGTAGACGCCGACCGGGGTCTCCGCGTCGGCCAGCAGCCGCCGGGTGACCGGCACGACCCGCCACTGGGCGGCCAGCTCGGTGAAGGTGGCCAGCTCGGGGCTCACCGCGCCGTCGGTCATGGCTGGGCCTGCCTCTCGTTCGCGACTGCCGGGCTCCGCCGCGCCGCGCTGCTCGCGCTCACCGTGCCTCCGGACCGGTGACCGGCAGCTCGGTGAAGAAGCACGTCCGGTGACCGGTGTGGCAGGCGGCGCCGACCTGGTCCACGCTGACCAGCAGCGCGTCCCCGTCGCAGTCCAGCGCGACCGAGCGGACGTACTGGTGGTGCCCGGAGGTGGCGCCCTTGACCCAGTACTCGCGCCGGCTGCGCGACCAGTAGGTGGCCCGCCCGGTGGTGAGGGTGCGGTGCAGCGCCTCGTCGTCCATCCACGCGACCATCAGCACCTCGCCGGTGTCGTGCGCGCGGACCACGGCGGCGACCAGGCCGTCGGCGGTGCGGCGCAGGCGGGCCGCGATGGCCGGGTCGAGCTGGGACGGGCGGGCCGGAACGGACACCGTCGGGCCGGTCGGATCGCTGGGGACGCCGGTCACCGGCGCGTCAGGTACGGGCACAGTGACCCATTGTCCCGCACGCGGCGCGGGTACCGGCGACGGCTCCCGCCGGGGCGGCGGCGGATCACTGGCGGGCCGGGCCAGCTGAGCGACGTAGCGGTCCAGCCGGCCGTCGACCAGGGCGTCGGCCAGGTCGCTGCCGGCGGCTTCGGCGATCTCCTCGGCGTACGGGCGGATCAGCGGCAGCGTTCCGGCGACCAGCCGCACGGCGGCGGCCCAGAGCTGCCCGGTGGAGCTCGGGCGCAGCCCGAGGCAGAGCAGCATGTCCTGCCGGTAGCGGGGCGGGGCGACGGGCAGCTCCAGGGCCGCCGCGAAGGCCGCCCGGCGGGAGAACACCCGTACCGACGGGTTGGCCGGGCGCAGCACCGAGGGGCAGAGCCGGGCCAGATCGGCCACGGCGAGCCGGATCCCGAGGTGATCGCCGGCGGCGCGGGCGGCGGCGGCCTTACCCAGCGTGGCGATCAGCTCCTCCAGCCGGGGCGGTTCGGCGGGCTGGCAGAGCACCGGCAGGTCGATGCGGCGCCGCCAGTGCGGGTCGGCCCAGAGCAGCCGCGCCGGTGCGGTGACCGGCAGCCCGAAGGCCCAGTCGGCTGGCTCGCCGAGGCGGTCCACCCAGGAGCGGACGTCCCGGGCGGCCACCGAGACGTGGGTGAGCCGGCCGGCGGACTCGGTCAGGTACGCACGGCGGGCCTCGTACGGGGCGCCGCCGACCAGCACGTCGAGGTCAACGTCGCTGTGCGCGGTGGCGGCCCGTCGGGCGTGACTTCCGCGCAGCAGGATGCCGACGACGGGTCGCTCGGCCGCCTGCCGCAACCGCGCGGCCCAGTCCTCAAGAAACCCGCTGTCCGGTAACGGAGCGTGACCCACGGCGCCATCGTGCCGTACGCCCCATCGGTACGCAATGCCCGTTGGCGGACCTGGTGTCCGGTCCGGAGGCTACTGCCCGTTGTCGCGTCTTGTGCGGCGATCGGCCAGTGTCGACCATTGCGCCGGTGCACGTATCTCATCTAGCGTTGAGTTCAACAGCTGATGAGTTTCGCCGGAGGTGCGGAATGAACGACGCGATCGTGGTCCGCGATCTGCTCGTGGACCGGGGCGGGCGGCGGGTGCTGGACGGCATCAGCTGCACGGTCCCGCGGGGTGCCGTGACCGGGCTGCTCGGCCCGAGCGGCAGCGGCAAGACGACGTTCATGCGTGCGGTCGTCGGGGTGCAGGTGGTCACCGGAGGGACGGTCACCGTGCTGGGCGAGCCGGCCGGCTCGCCCGCGCTGCGGCGCCAGGTGGGCTACCTCACCCAGGCGCCGAGCGTCTACGCCGACCTGACCGTGCGGGAGAACGCCCGGTACTTCGCGGCCCTGCACGGGCGGGGCCGCGCCGAGGCCGACCAGGCGATCAGCGATGTCGGGCTGGCCCGGGCGGCCGGCCAGCTGGTCGGCACCCTCTCCGGCGGGCAGCGCAGCCGGGCGTCTCTGGCCTGCGCCCTCGTCGGTGAGCCGGAGCTGGTCATCCTCGACGAGCCGACCGTCGGTCAGGACCCGGTGCTGCGGGCCGATCTGTGGGCCCGGTTCCACGCGATGGCCGCCGCCGGCACCACGCTCCTGGTGTCCAGTCACGTGATGGACGAGGCGGCCCGCTGCGACCGGCTGCTGCTGATCCGGGAGGGACGGCTGATCGCCGACGACAGCCCGGCCGCGATCCGCGCCGCTGCCGGCGTGGACGACCTCGACGAGGCGTTCCTGCGGTTGATCCGGGCCGGCGAGCCGGGCCCCGCGACGGCCGGACGGGAGGCGTCGTGAGCGCGAGGAACGAACCCGACCGGCGAGCCCCGCGGTCGCGAACCGGAGGCATGTCATGAACCCGCGGATCCTGGCGGCCACCACGGGCCGCATCCTGCGCCAGCTCCGCCACGACCGGCGCACCATCGCCCTGCTCGTGGTGGTGCCGTCCGCCCTGCTCACCCTGGTCTACTTCATGTACGCCGACCAGCCGACCCCGCCCGGCCAGCCGTCGGCGTTCGACCGGATCGCGCTGGTGATGCTCGGCATCTTCCCGTTCGTGATCATGTTCCTGGTGACCAGCATCGCCATGCTCCGCGAGCGCACCTCGGGCACCCTGGAGCGGCTGCTCACCACCCCGCTGGGCAAGCTCGATCTGCTCTTCGGCTACGGCATCGCGTTCGGGCTGGCCGCCGCCGTGCAGGCCGCGGTCGCCGCCGGTGTGGCGTACTGGATCTTCGATCTGGACACCGCCGGCAGCAGCGGGCTGGTGATCGGAATCGCCGTGATCGACGCGGTGCTCGGCGTCGCCCTCGGGCTGTTCTGCAGCGCTTTCGCCCGCACCGAGTTCCAGGCAGTACAGTTCCTGCCGGTCGTGGTGGTCCCCCAGCTGCTGCTCTGCGGGCTGTTCGTGGCCCGCGACCAGATGGCCGGCTGGCTCCAGGCGCTCAGCGACGCCTTCCCCCTGTCGTACGCCATCGAGGCGTTGCAGGAGGTCGGCGCCAACGCCGAGCCGACCGGCACGATGTGGCGGGACGTGGTGGTGGTGCTCGGCGCGGTGGTGCTGGCACTGGTGCTCGCGGCGGCCACCCTGCGCCGGCGGAGCGGCTGACCGGCGGGCGGACGAAGGGCGGCGATGGCGCGGCGGACGGGCCGGCGACCCGGCAACCAGGGCACCCGGGAGGC
Organism: Micromonospora sp. CV4; assembly: GCF_003667455.1. Classification (NCBI taxonomy): domain Bacteria; kingdom Bacillati; phylum Actinomycetota; class Actinomycetes; order Micromonosporales; family Micromonosporaceae; genus Micromonospora; species Micromonospora sp. CV4. Next base: position 5,190 of record NZ_RCVI01000316.1, read on the forward strand.
GATCCTCGACGCGGCGCGGGCGGCGTTCGCCGAGCGTGGTTTCGACGCCGCGTCGATCCGCGCCATCGCCGGCACCGCCGGGGTGGACCCGGCGCTGGTGCACCACTACTTCGGCAGCAAGGACCAGCTCTTCCTGGCCGCGATGAACTTTCCCGTCGACCCGGGTGAGGTGGTGCCGAGGGTGCTCGCGGGTGGCCAGGACGGCATCGGCGAGCGGCTGGTCCGCACCTTCCTCGGCGTCTGGGACTCGCCGGTCGGCGGCGCCGGGGTGGCGCTGCTGCGCTCCGCGGTGAGCAACGAGTGGACGGCGCGGTTGCTGCGCGAGTTCATCACCACGCAGGTGCTGCGCCGGGTGCTCGACCAGCTCGAGGTCGACCCGGTCGAGCTGCCGCTGCGCGGTTCGCTGGTCGCCACCCAGCTGATCGGGTTGGGCATGGTGCGCCACGTGATCCGACTGGAGCCGGTGGCGTCCGCCGACCCGGAGACGCTGGTCGCGGCCATCGGACCGACCGTGCAGCGGTACCTGACCGGCTCGCTGTCGACGTAGCGCGCGCAGCACCGACCGGCGAAGCCGGCGAGCGGTCAGCCCGGCGGGAGGGCCTCGGCACGGCGGCGCAGCGGCGGCAGCAGCCGGAGCAGATCGTCCGGGTCGGCCACCGGGCACGGGAAGGCGAGCCGGACCCGCCGCCGGGCGCCGGGGCGACCGAGAGCGACCACCAGCCCGTAGCGGTCGACGCGTACCACCCGGGGCGGTCCGTCCGGCGTCTGCTCGGTCAACCCGAGCTGCCGGCGCAGGTACTCGGTCACCTGGCCGGCGTCGCGCTCCGTGAGGTCGGCCAGCAGCCGCGCCTCGACCGGGTGCACCGGGTCCGGCTCGGCCTCGGCGTACTCCCCCGGGTCGATCCGGTGCACGACGCCGGCGCGCTCCCAACGGACCTCGACCACCTCGAAGCGGAACAGCTGGAACCGGACGCCCAGGTCGAGCAGGTCGCCGGTCGGCTCCACCGCGGCGAAGTCGACGGCCGCGCGACGGGCGTCGGCGCCGTGCAGCTCGGCGGCCCAGCCGGACACCCAGGCCCGTCCCAGCCCCGGGGCGCCGGCCGCGGGTGGCAGGTCGAGCACGTCGAGCACCACCGCGACGTCGGTGCCCCCGGCGGCCGGCCGCAGCGCGGCGGCCAGGTGGCTGGCCACCGGGACGAGCAGCAGCACCCGGCCGTCCGGGTCGGTCACGTGCCGGGCGTGGTGCGGGCCCGGCCGGTGGGCCAGGTGGACGAGACCGGGCAGCCGGCCAGCGACGAGGGTACGAACGATCTCGGCGGGGCTGGGCCGCATGACGCGACCTCCTTAGAGGTTAGGCTTACCTAACCCGGAGCGTAGAGCACCCGGCCGACGGCGTCCAGCCATCCCCGCGCAGGTGGACACCGGTTCGTTACCGGGTCTGCTCCAGCCAGGAGGCGTAGAGCAGGCCGTAGGTCGAATCGGGGTCGCGGACCAGCTCGTCGTGCGGACCACGCTGCACGATCCGCCCCTTGTCCACCACGATCACCTCGTCGGCGGCCTGCGCCGTGGAGAGCCGGTGCGCGATGGCCAGGGTGGTGCGACCTCGGGTGACCGCGTCCAGGGTGCGTTGCAGGCGCACCTCGGTCGCCGGGTCCACCGCGCTGGTCGCCTCGTCCAGCACCAGCAGGTCCGGGTCGGCCACGTACGCCCGGGCCAGCGCGACCAGCTGCCGCTCCCCGACGCTGAGCGCCTCCCCGCGCTCGCCGACCGGCGTGTCCAGGCCGGCCGGCAGGCCGTCCAGCCAGTCCGCCAGGCCCAGCTCGGTGAAGGCGACACCGAGCTGCTCGTCGGTCAGCTCCGGCCGGGCGAACCGGACGTTGTCCCCCACCGTCGCGTCGAAGAGGAACCCGTCCTGCGGCACCATCACCACACGGGAGCGCAGCGAGTCGAACCGGACCTCCGACAGCGGCACCCCGGACAGCAGCACGGCGCCCCCCGACGGATCCATCAACCGGGTGAGCAGCTTCGCGAAGGTGGTCTTGCCGCTGCCGGTCTCCCCGACCACCGCCACCCGGCTCTTCGCCGGGATCTCCAGATCGATGTCCTGCAGCACCGGCGGCCCACCGGGATAGGCGAACCGCACCCCGGAAAACCGGATGTCCAACGGCCCGCCCGGCAGCTCCCGCCCCTGCTCCCCCGGGTCGGCCACGTCCGGGGCGACGTCCAGCACGTCGAGCACCCGCCGCCAGCCCGCGATCGCGTTCTGCGCCTCGTTGAGCACCTCGGTGGCGATCTGCACCGGCTGGATGAAGAGCGTCACCAGGAAGAGGAACGCGGTCAACTGGCCGATCGACAGCGTGCCGTCCACCCCCAGCGTCACCCCGAGCACCACCACGCCGGCCAGCGCCAGCCCGGCGGCGAGCTCGCCGACCGAGCTGCCCACGATGCTGATCCGGATCGCCCGCTGCTGCGCCTGGCGCTGACTGTCGATGGCGTCGTCCAGCCGCCGCGCCGTGCGTCCCGCGATGCCGTACGCCCGGATCACCGGCGCGCCCACCACGCTCTCGCCGATCGCGCCGAGCAGCGTTCCGGTGCGCTGCCGCACCGTCGCGTACGCCACGCCGAGGCGGCGTTGCAGCTGCCGGATGATGAACACCGCCGGCAGGAACGCCACCAGCACCACCAGGGTCAACTGCCAGGAGTACGCCAGCATGACGATCGTGGTGACCACCAGCTGGCCGAGGTTGACCAGCAGGATCACCCCACCCCACTGGAGGAACTGGGTGATCTGGTCGACGTCGCTGGTCACCCGGGAGACCAGCGAGCCGCGCCGCTCCGACTGCTGGTGCAGCATCGACAGGTCGTGCACGTGCCGGAACGCCCGCGTCCGCACGTTGGCCAGCGCCGTCTCGCTGACGGTGAACAACCGGCGCATCATCAGGTAGCCGCAGATCGTGGTGACCGTGAGGATCGCGGCGGTGATCGCCACCACCGACCAGACCACGTCCAGGTTCAGACCACCGACGATGCCGCGGTCGATACCCTGCTGCACGGCGACCGGCACGGCCACCCGGCCCACCATGTAGACCAGGGCCAGGGCCAGGGTGCCCGCCAGCCCGGTCCGCAGCTCCGGCGAGAGCGACAGCCCCCGGCGCAGGGTCTGCCAGGTCGTCTCCGCCCGCTCGTCCCGCTCGTCCGTCTTGACGCTCACCGGGCCGGCCTTTCGTTCGCGACTGCGGGGCTCCGCTGCGCTGCACTCCTCGCGCTCACCGGTCCACCTCGATCTCCAGGCCCGAGGGCAGCGGCGCGACCTCGTCCTCGTACGGACGCTCCTGCGCGCGGTCGACCTCCGCCTGCTCGTAGGCGGTCACCAGGTCGACGTACCCGGGCACGGTGGCCAGCAGCTCGGTGTGCGTGCCCCGAGCGATCACCCGCCCCTGCTCCACGTAGATGACCTCGTCGGCCAGTGCGATGGTGGCCCGGCGGTACGCCACCACCAGGATCGACGCGGCCGGCACCCCCGGTGCGCCCGCCGACGAGCGCAGACCGGCCAGGATGGCCGCCTCCACCCGGGGGTCCACCGCGCTAGTCGCGTCGTCGAGCACCAGCAGGCGCGGCCGGCCGGCCAGCGCGCGGGCCAGGGTGAGCCGCTGCCGCTGCCCGCCGGAGAGCGAGGTGCCCCGCTCGCCGACCATCGTGTCCAGGCCGTCGGGAAGCGCCGCGACGAACCCGTCCGCCTCGGCCAGCCGCAGCGCCGCCCAGACGTCCTCGTCGTCGATGCCCGGCCGGTCGAGGGCGATGTTGGCGCGGACCGTGTCGTCGAAGACGAACGGCACCTGGGCGACCAGGGCGACCGTGCCGGCCAGGGACGCGGCGGTCAGCTCGCGCATGTCCACCCCGTTCAGCGTGACGACGCCGGTGTCCGGGTCGACCAGGCGCACCGCCAGCGAGGCGATGGTGGATTTCCCGGCGCCGGTGGGCCCCACCAGGGCCACCGTCCGCCCGGCGGGCACCGTGAAGCCGACCTCGCCGAGCACCTGCGCGCCGGGCTGGTGCGCCTCGGCCGGCGGGTAGGAGAAGTGCACGTCGGTGAAGGTGAGGGTGGCCGGCCCCGGGGTGGCCGGGTCGAGCACCCGCTGCCCGTACGGCATCTCGCCGGTGGCGTCGAGCACCCGGCGGACCCGGTCCCAGCCGGCGACGCTGCGCGGCAGTTCGGCCAGCACCCAGCCGATGGCCCGCACCGGGAAGGCCAGCACGGTGAAGAGGAAGGCCACGCTGACCAGCTCGGTGACGCTGATCGCGCCCTGGCGCAGCCGGAACGCCCCGACGACCAGCACGGCCAGCGTGCCGAGGCTGGGCAGCGTCTCCAGCAGCGGATCGAAGACGCCGCGCAGCCGGCCGACCGCGATCAGCGCGTCGCGCAGCTCACCGGCCCGGCCGGCGAACCGGGCGGTCTCCTGGGCCTCCCGACCCATCGTCTTGACCACCAGGGCGCCGTCGAAGCTCTCGTGGGCGATGCCGCTGACCTCGGCGCGCAGCCGCTGCGCCCGGGCCTGGCGGGGTGCCATCCGGCGGGAGTAGACCACGTTGAGCGTGAACAGCGCGGGAAAGACCGCGAGGCCGACCAGGGCCAGCGCCCAGTCGGTGGCGAACAGCGAGACGATTGCGCCGACCAGCATCACCAGCGTGCCGACCGCGAAGGGCAGCGGCGCGATCGGGTACCAGGCCGCCTCGACGTCGGAGTTGGCGTTGGAGAGCAGGGTGCCGGTGGCGTTGCGGTGGTGCCAGGACAGCGGCAGGTCCAGGTAACGGCGGGTGACCCGGCGGCGGTAGGCCGCCTGGAGGCGGTACTGCATGTAGCCGGCGCCGAGCCGGCGGCCGAAGATGCCCACGACCCGCAGCACGCTGATGCCGAACAGGGCGGTCGCGGCCAGCACGAGGCTGCCGGTGGCCACCTCGCCCCGCGCGATGGCCGGCACCACCACGTCGCCGACGACCCCGCCGACCACGTACGCGCTGACGATGACCATCGAGCCGAACAGCACGCTGCCGACCACCGCCACCGTGAAGATCCGTGGCTGCTCCCGGATCGCCTGCCGGAGGACCCCCAGCCCCCGGCCGAGCACATCCCGACTTGTCCTGCTCGCCACGCTCTCCCCCGCCGTAAGCCACAAGTATCTCCCTCATCCTTACCGGTCCGGACCACCCCCGCCGACCCGGACCGCATATGTCGACCGTCACGTACTCCAGGGCGACGGGACGTGCCATGC
>NZ_RCVI01000270.1:0-10439 GCF_003667455.1 Micromonospora sp. CV4
GGGTTAGCGTGATCGACATGGCGGGGCGATACGGCGAGGACGTGTTGGCGGGCGACTGGCGGCGGCGCAAGGTCACCCCCGAGGTGGACGCCGAGCCGGATCTCGTGGTGGAGGACGTCGACTCCGGGTTCTGCGGCGCGGTCGTGGGCTTCGAATCCGGCGCGGTGGTGCTGGAGGACCGGCACGGCAAGCGGCGCAACTTCCCCCTGCTGCCGGCGGCGTTCCTGCTCGACGGTCGCCCGGTGACGCTGCGCCGCCCGACCCGCGCGCCGGTGCCGGCGGCCCGCCGGCGTACCGCGTCCGGCTCGGTGGCGGTGGACAACGTCCGCGCCCAGGTGGCCAAGGCCAGCCGGATCTGGGTGGAGGGCATCCACGACGCGGCGCTGGTCGAGCGGATCTGGGGTGACGACCTGCGGATCGAGGGCGTGGTCGTGGAGCCGCTGGACGGCATCGACGCCCTCGACGCCGAGGTGCACGACTTCGCCCCCGGCCCGACCCGGCGACTCGGCGTACTCGTCGACCACCTGGTGCCGGGCAGCAAGGAGAGCCGGATCGTGGCCCGGGTGACCTCGCCGTACGTGCTGGTGACCGGACATCCGTACGTGGACGTCTGGCAGGCGGTCAAGCCGGCGGCGCTGGGCATCGCGGCGTGGCCGGTGGTACCGCCGGGGCGGCCGTGGAAGGAGGGGGTCTGCGCGGCCCTCGGGGTGGCCGAGCCGGCCGACATGTGGCGGCACATCCTGTCCCGGGTGAACAGCTTCGCCGACGTGGAGACCCCCCTGATCAACGCCATGGAACGTCTCATCGACTTCGTCACCGAAGCCCCCTGACGGCCTGCTCCGCCTGATCCCCTGATCCACCCGGCGGTGGGTCAGGGGATCTCGTCGGGGCTGCGCGTGAAGACGAACGTGGCGATGTCGACCGCCACCGCCCGTCCGCTGTCGTCGCGCAGCACCGACAGGATCTCGCCGGTCTCCGGGCCGGAGCGTCCCCGCCAGCGGTCCGTTCCCTCGGCGACGAACCGGCTCACCCGCTCACCGCGGACGTGGGCCACCAGGTCACCCACGTCCCAGCTCAGGTCCAGCGACGTGCCCATCCACCACCAACGGCCGGTCAGCTCGGCCAGCTCGGCCGCGGGCGCGGCGGTGGCCGGCCGCCACGGCTGCGGGAACGCCGGCTCGGCGTCCAGCACGGTGGTCAGCAGCCGGCGGCCGAGCCCGGTGATCGGGAAGCCGTACGCGTTGGCGAAGCCGACCACGGCGGTACGGGTGGGCCGGTGCACCGCGAGGGCGGCCACGTACCCCGGCATCGAGCCGCCGTGCCCGACGTACACGCGTTCGCCGTCCCGGTAGAGCTCCAGCCCCAGGCCGTGCCCGCCCGTCCAGGAGTCCAGATCGCTGATCACCACGGGCGCGCACATCTCGGCGAGCGTCTCGGCGGCCAGCACCGACGGGTCGGGGTCGGCCAGGAACGCCGCCCAGCGGCCCAGGTCCTCGATCGTCGACCAGAGCTGCCCGGCCGGGGCCATCGCCCCGGTGTCGGTGCGGGGCTCCTCGCGCAGCGTCTCGTGCCAGGGGTGGACGACGTAGCCGCGGGCGAACGGCTCGGTGGCCGCGTACGTGGTGCGGCGCATCCCCAGCGGGGTGAGGATCCGCTGGTCGAGCAGGTCCGCCCAGGGCGTCCCGGTGTGTCGTTCGAGCACCCCGCCGAGCAGCCCGTACGCCAGGTTCGAGTAGTGGTACGTGGCGTGCGGCGGGTAGGCGATCTTGTCGGCGCTCAGCCCGCCGAGCAGGGTGGCCAGGTCGGCGCCCGCGGCCCGCTCCCACCAGTCACCCTCGGGTTCACGCTGCATGCCGCTGGCGTGCCCGAGCAGTTGGCGCAGGGTGAGCGTGCCGACGCCGGTGCCCGGCAGGTGCCGTTCCAGCGGGTCGTCCACGGCCAGCCGGCCGGCGTCGCGCAACTGCATGATCAGGGTGGCGGTCATGGTCTTGCTGATCGAGCCCAGCCGGTACTGGAGGTCGATCTCCGGGCGGGGATGCTCGCCGGCGACGGCCAGGTGCGCCAGCGTGCCGTCGCGGACCACGCCCAGCACCAGCGACGGGACGCGGCCGTCGGCCTGTGCCTGGGCCACCTGGGCGTCGATCTGTCGGGCGGTTTCCGGCAGCAGGGTCAACGGGATCTCTCCTCGTTCGTCGGCTCGGGCGGGCCACCGGTGTGGGGCGTTTCGGTGGGCCAGGGGGTTCCGCCGAGCCTACTGATCATCACGGGTCGGCTGCTCGTGCATTCGCGTGTCACGATTGGGAGGTGGACGCCGTGGTGTGGATCGTTTTGGGTGTGCTGCTGGTTGTCGCCGAGGTCTTCACGACGACGCTTTTCCTGATCATGTTCGGGGTCGGCGCGTTCGCCGCCGCGGGCGCGGCCGCACTGGGCGCGCCGGTGGCGGTGCAGGCGCTGGTGTTCGCCGTGGTGTCGGCGTTGAGCCTGGTGGTGGTCCGGCCGGTCATCCGGCGGCACCAGCGGACGGCACTGGACAGCGGCGAGCAGCCGTTCGGCGTGGAGGCGATCGAGGGCTCCACGGCGCTGGTTCTGGAGCGGGTGGACGCCGAGCACGGGCTCGTCAAGATCGACGGGGAGTTGTGGAGCGCCCGGTCGTACGACACGACACAGGCGTACGAGCCTGGTGAACGGGTGCGAGTGATCAAGGTCCGGGGCGCGACCGCCCTGGTCTGGCAGGACGACGTTTCTTCCGCCGGCGAGCTGCCGGAAGCGAGAGGGTGAACGGGATGACGGTCATAGGCGTACTGCTGATCGCAGTTGCGTTGATCGCTGTGGTGACGCTGGCCAAGGCGGTGCGGATCGTGCCGCAGCAGCGCCAGGACGTGGTGGAACGGCTCGGTAAGTACAAGCGCACGCTCAGCCCTGGCCTCAACATTCTGGTGCCCTTCATCGACGCGGTGCGCACGAAGGTCGACATGCGGGAGCAGGTGGTCAGCTTCCCGCCGCAGCCGGTGATCACCTCGGACAACCTGGTGGTCTCGATCGACACCGTTCTCTACTTCAAGGTGGTCGACTCGGTCCGGGCGACCTACGAGATCTCCAGCTTCCTGCAGGCCATCGAGCAGCTCACCGTCACGACTCTGCGTAACGTGATCGGTTCACTGGACCTGGAGCGGGCGCTGACCAGCCGCGACGAGATCAACCGGCACCTCTCCGGCGTGCTGGACGAGACCACCGGCCGCTGGGGCATCAAGGTGACCCGGGTGGAGATCAAGGCGATCGAGCCGCCGGCCAGCATCCGCGACTCCATGGAGAAGCAGATGCGCGCCGAGCGGGACCGTCGCGCGGCGATCCTCACCGCCGAGGGCCACAAGCAGTCGCAGATCCTCACCGCCGAGGGTGAGAAGCAGTCCGCGGTGCTGCGGGCCGACGGTGACCGGCAGGCCCGGATCCTCCAGGCCGAGGGGCAGGCGAAGGCGATCCGTACCGTCTTCGACGCGATCCACCAGGCGAACCCGAGCCAGAAGGTGCTCGCCTACCAATACCTCCAGGCCCTGCCGCAGATCGCCCAGGGCAGCGCCAACAAGGTCTGGATCGTCCCGGCCGAGCTGACCAAGGCGCTGGAGGGCATGGGCGGCGCGCTCGGCGGGCTGAGCCAGATGGTGGGGGACCTGCCCGCGCCGGAGGCGGCCGACCACGCGAGCCAGGTCGAGCGCGAGGCCGCGGAGGCCGCGCAGGCCGCAGCCGCCGCCGCGCAGCAGATCCACGACGAGGTACGCGTCGCCGAGGCGCAGGCCACCGGTGGCAACAAGCCGCAGGGGCTGCCCGCGCCGGAGCCGGTGTCCCCGGCCAGCCTGGTCAACGACCCGGCCGACCAGCGCGAGCGCGAGTGATCGAGTACGCCGGCCGCCCGGCCGGATAAATGCGAGAAAGACTCATGGGGCGCTCCGACGCCTGCCACGATCGGTCCTAGGACGGGTGGTGACCAGGCAATCGGGGCGCCCCGGCGCGTCCCGCACCGCTCGTGGACGAGCGAGGTGACGCATGAAGGATCCGGCGAATCGGATGTGGTCCTCGGCCCCGGTGCCCGGCGCGCACGATCCGGCCGGCCCGCTGGGCTCCCGGCGTAGCGGCGGCGGGTTCGGCGTACTGCCGTTCGTGGGCGAGCCAACCCCGGCCGGGCCGGCAACGAACGCCAGCTGGGCCTGGTCGGTGCGCCGGTTCGCGCGGGCGGCGGTGTGGCTGCTACCCGCGTACGCCATCCTCTACGGCGCGGTGGCGATGGCCAGCGACGGCGGGGTGGGCAACGACCCGTATCCGGCCGACGGCCAGGCGGTGTACCTGATCGGCTGGGTGGCCGCGATCTGGCTCGGCCTGCTCGCGCTGCTGGCCCTCACCGGGCTGCTGGCCGCGACCCGCAGCCGCCGGGTGGCCGCCGCCGGGCTGCTGGTCAGCATCGCCGGCACCGTGCTGATGCTGCCCTTCGCCGGGCTCGCCGAGCAGACGCCCGTCTTCGGAGCCACCGCGCGTTCGCTGGTGCTGGTCGGCGCCACCTTCTACAGCGTGGGCTGGTTCCTCACCGGGTGGGCGGTGGCCCGCTCCGGCACGTTCAGCCTCGGCGACGGGGTCATGCTGATCATCGCCGCGCCGTTGCTCGGCCTGGGCGGCGCCCTGATCGGCTCGTTGCAGACGTTCGGCGCGATCTTCGTGCTGATCGCCGGCATCGGCATCGGCTACCGCTCCGGCCGCCTGATGCCCCGCGAAACGGCCCGCGACGCCGCCAGCGCCAGCCTCTCCACCCCAACGCCCTAACCACCCACGCCCTCGCCCCGCCCTCGCCCCGCCCTCGCCTCGCCTCGCCTCGCCTCGCCTCGGTGATCATGAGGTTGACGGGCGGTTTGATATCCAAGAACCCCGCCAACCTCATGATCACCGCAGCGGGATGGGGCTGGGAGGACGCGGTTGGCGGCGGCGAGCGTCGCGGCGAGAGCCAGGCGGTCCCGGCCCGACGCGCGCAGCGCCTGGCCGACTGAGATGGCCGCCGTCGCCGCGAGCACTGGATCGTCGCCCGCCGCGGTCATCGCCCGGTCGGCGGCCAGCCAGCCGAGGTCAGCCTCGCCGAGCTTCACCAGCACAGACGAGGTGATCCGGTACGTCTGCACCAGCAGCTCTGGCCTCTGCGCGGCCTGGGCGGCGTCGAGCAGGCCCGGCAGGACCCGCACCAACTGCGGGTAGTGCGCGTGCTGGTAGGTCAACCAGGCGTACCCGACGTGCCTTCTCAGCTCATCCGTTGTCTGGGCGGGGGCTTGTGGAGTGTCGTAGCGGGCGAGAGCGGCCCGGATGTCGTCCACCCCGTCCGGCGTGCCGGGCGGGGTGCTCCGCGGCTGGCCGAGCAGCACCTCCGGCTCGACCCGCAGCACGTGGGCCAGCTCCTGGATCACCGAGTACCGGTCCAGGGTGCGGACGCCCCGCTCGACCTTGTCCACCCAGCTCTTCGACCTGCGGAGCCGGTCGGCCAGCATCTGCTGCGTCATCTGCCGCCGCACCCGCCAGCGCGCCACGCGGCGGCCGATCGGCAGGTCATCGCTGGTCACGCCGCCACCGCCGGTCCGGGACCGCGCGGGTCGTGTCCTCCACCGGTACGCGCTCCGCCTCGGCCTGGGCCAGGAGGCGCTGTTTGGCGGCCTCCCGCTCGGCCGCCTCCGACTGTTTGCCCGTGTTCTCCGGAGCGTTGTCGTCCTGACTGCTCATCCCCGCCTCTTCCGGCAGAGGCCCAGCAGCGATGCTCGGGAGCTGATCGCCGCTGCGCCAGGCCAAGGGAGCGCGATTGCGCCCGAATCGGACACTAGGGCGGATCAGTAATGGCGAAATTACTGCCAGTTATGCAGCCATGTTGATGCCGATACGGCCGGCGAGCAACCGCAGCTCGTCGGGGATGGCGCGGCGCTGGGCGCGCTGCGCCAGCGTCACCACGGCATCGCGGGCGAGGGGGTTGATGGCGAACGGGATCGGTGCTGCCCGCTCAGCTTGCACAAACGCGGCGAGGGCGTCCGCGTCCCGGCGACCGCCGTCGGCCAGCGCCCGGCCAACATCGAGCCAGTAGGACATTTGGCGATTAGATGCCACCAGCACCTGTGGTCGTACCGTCCGGGACAGCTCGATCACCTTGCCGGACTCGCCTTGCTCTGCCGCGATGGACATCTTCCAGAGCCCTACATTGGTCGGCCCAAAGCAACAATCGTTGAAGCCGCCACCGTCAGCGGGATCTCCCAAGCTCGCCGCCTCGCGCGTTGCCTCCGCCAGATGATGGCGGGCATCATCCGGTCGACCATCTACCGTGGAGGCGAGCGCAGCCGTGAGGTGCAGTTGGCCGAGCATTTGCCGGACCCGGACGTCGGCTGCGTTTCCCTGAAGCTCCGCCAGCGACCGGTCGGCAGCTCCGGCAGCCAACCGCGCCGACTCGATTGGCAGGCTCTGCACGTACGCAAACCGAGATGCCCCGATCCATGCGCGATCCTCGACGTCCTCAGCAGCCAACACGGATACCCGAGCGGCATTGAGCGCCAGGTGTCGGTATCCGAGGTGCCGGAGGCAGGTGGCCGCTTGGTATGCGACCTGAACTAGCGTGGCCCCACCCACGGCGGCGGCTTCGAGCAGCAGGCCGGGGAGCAGGCGAGCCATCGCCGGGTAGTTGCAGGAGTTGCGGAGCTGGTCACTGCGGGCGATCTCGGCGGCCAAGCGGTCCTTGGTGTAGTTCGATGGTCGGCGTTCGCCGTCCTCAATCTCGATCAGGGCAGACCAAATCGCCGGCACGCACTCGGCGGCGCTCTCGCGGGCCGGATCACCGGACTCTGTGCCCTGGCCGAGCAGGTCGGCCACCGTGACCTGGAGGGCGGCAGCGAGAGCGACCAGAGTGGAGCGACGGTCGATGGTCTTCCGGCCCGACTCGACCTGCGAAACGTAGGACTGGGTGACGCCAGCGAGCCCAGCCAGGACTGCCTGAGTCATGCCGCCACGGCGCATACGCCAGTACCGGATCCTGGCGCCAATGGTGTCGGGCTTCTTCACCATGCGATCGCCCACTCCCACGCAGAGGACTGGGATAGTGGCCACAACCTCTACCCCGTTCCATGGACGGTACACCGAAAAGCGTCCCTAGCGGTGACGCGGAGCGCCCGGGAGCCGTTTCCCCGACCTCGTTACAGAGCGGAATGCCCGTCCGCGGTCCAAAGAACTGATGGCCTCAGGTCGACCGGCAGGGGCGCACACGGCAGGCGGCTGCACATCACCGCTCGAACGATCTGCGGAAGCAGCCCTCTATTCCGGCCAAGCGTGCTTCACGGTGTGGCCGGTACTGCCGTCGGCAGAATGCGCGCCGCCGGACCTAATGCCGGCCGCAACTCTTGATCAACAAAGACCTCGTAGCACCGAGTTGAAACGCTGCGCTGCCCACTCCAGCAGAACGCTGGCTACTTGATCGCGGCCAAACCTGCCGCTAGCTGCGCACACGCCCCGCCACTTGGCTCCTGTGCAGGCCAGGTCCCGCGCAGCCGCTCGGACTACTCGATCCATACCCGGTCAGCCCCGGACCGACCGACCGGAGAACCTGGACACCAAGGCATCGTCTTTCCCCCGGCGCTGCGCACCTCGGCCCTGACCACGTCCCAAAACTCCGAATTGGGCCGATCCGGGTAATACTTGTTGGCTTGATACACCGCGACGACACAGCAAGACTGCTCGTTACTCATGCATGGACCCCGTAGCGCCCAAACGGTACGATGCTCGTCGAGTCGAAAGGCGGGCGGACATGCGCGAAGAAATCGCTCAGGCGATTCGGCAAAAGAATATCGCAGTTGCAGTGCGCTTCATGTTCGACAAATCTACAATTCGGCCCCGTTTTGGATACAACCACGAGACAGAATTGTGGGACTACAAAAGAGACTGCCCGCCAAAAAATGGCCCTAACGCGGATGCGGCTTGGGCGAATATTGCATCGGATGTTCTCGCATTTCACAACCAGCAGGGTGGGCTCATATTTTTCGGCGTTGACGACGCATCCTTTCAGTTCGTAGGTGCATCGCGGATGCTGGACAGCAAGATGTTCAACGATCAACTCCGCCGTTACCTGCCTGACAACATTTTCGTCGAATATAGCCGAGAGTTTATACAGGATGATCAGCGATACCTCGGCGTCGCGTTGATTCCTCCACGCGGACCCATGCCGGCCAGGTTTCGCGCAGGTGCGCCTCTTACCAACGGAAAGCGGAAGTTCGAGAAGGAGGGCTCCGCCAGAAGGGAGGGCGACAGCACAAGGATCCTCAGCCCAGCAAAAACGGAGGCGTGGATACAATCCTTGCACGTTCCCACGGTCGGCAACTCTTTCGCGGTAGATATTCCTTACTTCCGTATCCTTAAGCCCGAGTATGAGGAGTTTGTACAGCGGTCTGAGCTGGGCAGGCAAATCGAGCGCTCGTTGCGAGATGGCCGAATCGCAGTCACGTCGTTGGTTGGTATTGGCGGGATGGGAAAGACTGCCTTGGCTACATGGGCTGCCCTACGGGCTTATGAGGCGCAAGAATTCAAATATATTGTGAGCGTGACAGCGAAAGACCGAGAGTTGACGGCGACCGGGATCGTCGGCCTTGAGAACAAGCTCACGAGCTTCGAACGACTTCTAGACGAAATCGCCGATGTATTGCAATTTCCGGACCTTCGCGAACTGCCCATCGAGAAGAAAGAGGAGGAAATCCGAACCCTGCTAGGGAGCGACAAAGGGCTCATCTACGTGGACAACCTCGAGACCGTCGACGACGTGCGGATAATAGACTTTCTAGACGAGCTTCCCGCCGGCGTCCGTGCAATCGTTACGTCGCGCAGGTCGCGCGTGCGCGTGGCTGTTCGTCCAGTGGATATTGGGACGATGAACGACAGGGAGGTCGTCGCCTTTGTCCTCATGTTAACGAAGCAGGCCGCGTTCAAACACCTTGGGCGCATTACGCCGGCCGAGGCGCTGAGGGTAGGGTCTGCGTGGAACGGAATACCTCTGGCAATACGGTGGGCATTTGCTCGCAGTAAATCTGTGGCGGAGGCTATAGCGTCCGCTGAGGCGGCTGTCGCCATAGGCCGACAAAGTGAAGAGTTGCTCGAGTTCTCCTTCAGGCGAGTATTTGACAATTTGAGCCCCCTGGAGCGCAAGGTCCTACAGGTGCTATCCGTGCTACAGCGGGCCATCCCAATCGAAGCGATAGTCGCTTCCACAGCTTCCGGAAATGTTGACGTTATTGACTCCCTGGACGATCTGGTCAACGACTCCTTGGCGGTTCGCGAATTCGACACTAATCGGAACGACTACTGCTATACCTTACTGCCAATAACACGCGCCTTTGTGCAGCATGATATGAGGTCAAATACGGCCCAAGCCCGAGATCTTCACAAGAAGCTTCGCGATTGGTTTGAGGCGTACGACGTTCGAAGCTCCGACGAGAGGCTTATAGTGAGGCAGTTGCGCCAAGGCGGCGCTGCCGATGATACTGCTCTCGTGGACCTAGCTGTCGCAGCCGAGCGTGAGAACAAGCTCGATGTAGCAGAGAGGCTCTTTCAGCAAGCGCTTAGCCGTGCACCCAGGTCCTGGCGTGCCGCCCGCCTCTACGGCGAGTTCCTGAGGCATAAGCGGCAAGATCTTGCCGGTGCACTCCGTCTATACGGGCAAGCGATGGCGAACGCCCCTGCCCGCGGTCCGGATCGGTCTCTGATCTACCGGGAGTACGGCATTCTCATGAAAGATTCCGGCGAGCCGGACGCGGCTGACAAGGCTTCAGTGGCGCTCAAGGAGGCTGTCACTGAAGCGCCAAACGACCTGATTGCAGCAGGCGCCCTTGCCGGCGTACTCGACCGGAAAGGCGCCTCCCGCGCGGTTATTGAAGTCCTGGAAAGCCGCTTTGACCGAGGTGACTCAAAGTTCAGGTCCATTGCCTATCCCGTCCTCTTGCGGGCGTACGACCGGACCAACGAAATCCTGAAGGCTGCTGAACTGAAGCGGCGGTTCGCCGAAAGCGCACATGACTAGGCCCGATACTCGACAGACGCAGCCGGTTCGGTATTCGAATCCACTGTACTTAGATTCTGATACCCCAAGGAGAGGCCAGGGCACCTCAATTTCGCGCGACTGAATCGGCGGGAATCGCTGCCTGACTGGAACGGAGCGAACGAGAAGCTATGATTCGCCGGCGCGATTATGGCCGACGGCGGACCAACCGCAAGCTGCTACTAGAGATCGCCACCCATAGAGGTGTGGGCATTCGGTTCCTAAATTTCCGCGAAAGAAGCGCGTCGCCGGGATCGATGTCACCGCGATTCCCTTACAGGGCCACAATCGCCGCCGTCTCCGCCGGCAATTGGATCCGGTCCCGCATCACCGTGACCCCCTCCCCCGTGGCCAGCAG
>NZ_RCVI01000414.1:0-9985 GCF_003667455.1 Micromonospora sp. CV4
GGGTCGGGGTCGTGCCGCCACCGCCGAGCCCGAAGAAGACCGCGTCGCGGTACGTCGAGCAGATGGTGTCCAGGAAGTACGCGGCGGTGCTGCCACACTGCTCGGCGCCGGAGCCCGGGTCGACCGGGGTGCCGTGACCCATCCCGGAGACCCGGTAGAGCCGCACGTCGTCGTTGCCGTACACCTCCAGGCTGGTGCCGCCGGGCAGCGACGAGGTGCTGGTCGGGGTCTGCGAGACGCCCCGCACGTTCGTCCACTGGTCGCGGGACTCCGCGCCGTTGAGCGGGGCGACCGTCGTGTCCGAGGTGCCGTGCCAGATGGCCACCCGGGGACGCCGGCCGCTGTAGCCGGGGTATGCGCCACGGACCAGGTCACCCCAGGCGGCGGGGCTCTTGTCCGTGCCCGGGTTCATGCAGCTGAACGCGTTGACCATGCTGGTGGCGCAGCGGTACGGGATGCCCGCGATGATCGACCCGGCGGCGAAGACGTCCGGGTAGGTGGCGAGCATGACCGAGCTCATCGCCCCGCCCGCCGACAGACCGCTGACGAAGACCCGGGAACCGTCCACTCCGAAGTTCGCCTTCGCGTGGTCGACCATCTGCTTGATCGACAGCGCCTCGCCCTGGCCCCGCGCCGTGTCCCCCGTCTCGAACCAGTTGAAGCAGCTGTTGGCGTTGTTGCCGGAGGGTTGCTGGGGAACGATGAGGGCGAACCGCCACTGGTCGGCGTACTTCCGCCAGCCGGAGTTGGTGAAGTAGCCGGAGGCGTTCTGGGTGCAGCCGTGCAGCAGCACCACGGCCGGGGAGTTGGCCGGCAGGTTGTCCGGCCGGTAGGCGTACATGGCGAGGTTGCCCGGGTTGGAGCCGAAGCCGGTGACCTGGGTCAGGCTGGCCGCCTGGGCGGGCGTGGCGAGGGCGACCGCACCGGCCACGGCGAGGACGAGCCCGGCGACCGCTCCGATCAGCCGGGTGAGGATGGACGAGGAGCGGCGCACGGCGGCCTCCTGACGGGCAGGACTGTGAACTGGGTCACGGTCGAATTGCCGGAACGTTACGTCGATGTGTCGCCGCCATGACATGGGTCACAGTCACACATTCACGGCCACCGCTGTGTACGTCGGACGGTCCAGCCGTCAGGAACGGCTCCTCCCCTACCTCAGGCGACAACAACGGTCCCCTCCTTGCATGTATGACCGGCCGGTCCAGGTCCGGTTGGTAACGTCCGCTGCGTGCCGTTCTCCCCGTCGCTGGCCACCGGGCCCGCACCCGCGTCACCGCCTCGCGCCGCCCGGGACCGCCGGGCCGACCTGATCGTCGTGCTGGTGGCGCTCGCGCTCGCCGTCTGGGTGACCAGTGGGCTGTGGCGGGACCCGAACGTGCGCACCATCACCGTCAACTCCAGCGACCAGGCGCTCTTCGAGTGGCTGCTCGCCTTCGGCGGGCACGCGGTCACCCACGGGGAGAACCCGTTCTTCACGTACCTGATCAACGTCCCGGACGGGGTCAACCTCGCGGTCAACACCTCGATCACGGTGTACGCGGTCGTCTTCGCACCGCTCACGTACCTGATCGGGCCGCCGGCGACCTTCCTGGTGATCCTCACCCTCAACCTGTTCGCCACCGCGTTGGCCTGGTACTGGCTGCTCTCCCGGCACCTGGTCCGCAGCCGGCTGGCCGCCGGGATCGGCGGCCTGTTCATCGCCTACTCCCCCGGCATGGTCTCGCACGCCAACGCCCACCTGAACTGGACCGCCGGCTGGCTGGTGCCACTGCTGGTGTGGCGGCTGTTCGCGCTGCGCCGGCCCGGGCACTGGCTCCGGGACGGGGTGATCCTCGGCATCCTGGTCGCGGTGGCCTTCTCGATCGCCGCCGAGGGCCTGTTCTTCACCGCGCTCGCGCTCGGCGTGTTCGTCGCCGTCTGGGCGCTGCACCCGGTCCACCGGGCCGAGGCCCGCGCCGCGCTGCCCAGCTTCCTGCGCGGGCTCGGGGTGACCGCGGTGGTGGCCGGTGTGCTGTTGTCGTACCCGTTGTGGCTGCACTTCGCCGGCCCCCAGCGGTTCCACGGCACCGGCTTCGACCCGGTGATCCACTCCGAGGACATCGCCGCGTTCGCCGCGTTCCCCCGCCGCTCGCTGGCCGGCGAGGCCGGGCTGGGCACCTCGCTGGCGCCGAACCCGACCGAGGAGAACTCGTTCTTCGGCATCCCCCTGCTGGTGCTCACCGTGATCTGCTTCGTCGCGCTCTGGCGACGCGCCGATGCCACCCGCCGGGCCACCCTCTGGGCGCTCGGCGTCACCGCGCTGATCTTCACCGTGCTCTCCTTCGGGCCGGTGGCGAAGGTCGACGGGCGCCGCACCGACCTGCCGATGCCGTTCGACGTGCTCGGGCAACTGCCGGTGGTCAACGCCGCGCTGCCCGCCCGGCTGGCCCTGGTGGTCGCGCCGGTGATCGGGGTGCTGTTGGCGTACGCCATCGACCAGCTGCGGCACGACCCGCCCCGGTACCGCCCCACGGAGCTGGCCTGGGTGCTCGGGTTCGCGGTGGCCCTGCTGCCGCTGTTGCCCTCCCCGCTGCTGACCCACGAGCGGGAGCCCATCCCGCGGTTCATCACGGCCGGCACCTGGCAGGAGTACGTCTCGCCCGACGGGGTGCTCACGCCGGTGCCGCTGGCCGTGGACATCTATCCGGACGGGCAGCGCTGGCAGGCGTACGCGCTGTCGCACCGGCAGGGCGAGTTCGCCATTCCGGGCGGCTTCTTCCTCGGTCCGGGCGGCCCGGACGGTCGCGGAAGGATCGGGCCGGTGCCCCGCACCCTGAGCGCGCTGATGGACCAGGCCGGCCGGACCGGGCTGGTGCCGATCGTCACCGACGGCACGATGCGGGAGGTCCGGTCCGACCTGCGGCACTGGCGGATCGAGACGGTCGTCCTTCCCGACCGGGTGCACGGCGCGAAGTTCGACGTCGACGAGGAGGCGGTCCGACGCACCGCCACCGCCCTGTTCGGCGAACCGCAACGGGTCGACGACGTCTGGATCTGGCGCATCCCGCCGGCGGACCGGTAGACCGTGGCGCGACCGACCGGGGCATCGTGACCGGCCGCCGTCGCGTCTAATGGGGTGATGCGAAAGACCGGCAGGCGTCTGCGGCAGGGCGCCGTGATCGCTGTCGCGCTGGCGCTGGTGGCGCTCAGCACGCCGGCCGCCACGGCCACCGACAGCACGGTCACCGACAGCACCGCCACCGACAGCACCGCCACCGACGGCACGGCCGGCGTGGTGCCGGCCCGGGTGCACAACCCGTGGGCGTGGCAGGCCACCGTCGGGGATCGCCCAGCCGGAAGGGCCGCGCTGGTCTTCTTCACCAGCCGCACCCGTTATCTGGAGTCGACCGGAGTGCTGGTCGGCCGCGACGGCGGTTACCGGCTGATCCCGCTGCACGTCGCCGAGGACCACGGGCTGATCTCCCCGGACGGTCGGCACTACCTGCGGCCGTCCGGGGACCTGCTGGACCTCACCAGCGGACAGCAGCGCCGCACGATCCCCGTCGGCATGCGGCCGCTGGCCTGGTCGTCGGACGGGCAGCGGGTCCTGAGCAGCCGCAGCAAGGACGACCCGGTGATCAGCTACGGGCCGGACAACCAGCAACTCAACGACCCGCAGAAGCCCGACGATCTGCTCGTCCTCGACCCGTACCGGGGCACCGAACAGGTGGTCGAGGCCGGCACGTTCGCCGCGCACGCCGCGGCGGCCTGGTCACCCGGCGGCGACCTGGTGGCGGTGGCCGGTCCGCCCGACGTGCCCGCGCAACTCGCCGAGCGCCAGCGGTTGGTGGTCACCGATCCGACGTCCGACAGCCCGCAGTGGGAGGTCGACCTGGGCGACCGGCGGATGCTGGCCGGTCCGGCCGCCTGGCACCCGGACGGCCGGCGGATCGCGCTGCTCGCCTTCGACGGCTGCGCCGGCCCACACTGCACGCCCGAGCAGGTGGCGGAGCGCACCTGGCGGATCGAGTTCCTCGACGCCGCCACCGGCCGAGCCTTCGGTCAGCCGCTGCCCGTCGCCGACTCGACCACGAAGATCGTCGGCTGGCGCGGGGGCGACCCGGTGGCCAAGCAGTCGATCGCGGTGGACGGCGACGACGGGGACCGACAGGCCATCCTCGCCGCGCTGTCACCAGGGGGCACCCGAGAAGTGCTGGTGACCGCGCCGCCCGGGTCGACCGACCTGGCGGTCCCGGGCGACCTGCTCACCCGGGCCGCGTTCGGTGGGCCGGAGCGCCGGCCGTCGCCGTTCGCGGCCCCGCTCTGGTTCTATCTGGCGCTGGCCGTGCCGACACTGCTCGCCGGCGCCCTCCTCGGGCGCCACCGGCGTCGCCGGCGCGGTTCCGCCGCCGACACGGGCCCCGGCCCGACCCCGCAGCCCGAGGCCTGACGGTGGGTGGCGGCCGGGGCCTGCGACACCCTGGTGAGGCGGCTCACCAGCGATCATTGCCGGTCACGGGACTAGGCTGAAGGGCGTGACGACGACGACCTCCGGCCTGACGGCCGTCCGCGCCGGCCTGCTCGACTACCAGGCCGCCTGGGACGAGCAGCGGCGCCTGCACGAGTCGGTGGTGGCCGGCGAGCGCGGCGACACCGTCCTGCTGCTGGAGCACCCGAGCGTCTACACCGCGGGCAAGCGCACCGAACCGTGGGACCGGCCGGTGGACGGCACCCCGGTCGTCGACGTGGACCGCGGCGGCAAGATCACCTGGCACGGGCCGGGGCAGCTCGTCGGCTACCCCATCCTGCGACTGCCCGACCCGGTGGACGTGGTCGCGTACGTGCGCCGCACGGAGGAGCTGCTGATCGACGTGTGCGCCGAGTTCGGGCTGGCCGCCGGCCGGATCGAGGGGCGCAGCGGGGTCTGGGTGCCCGAGGACGACCGGGGGCCGGCCCGCAAGGTCGCCGCCATCGGCATCCGGGTCGCCCGGGGCGTCACCCTGCACGGCTTCTCGATCAACTGCGACTGCGACCTGACGTACTTCGACCGGATCGTGCCCTGCGGCATCCGCGACGCCGGCGTCACCTCGCTCACCGCCGAGCTGGGCCGTGCGATTACCGTCGCCGACGTACTCCCGGTCGTCGAGCGCCGACTGTCCACCCTGGTCGAGGTCTGACGCTCCCGGCGCACGGGCCGGCGGCGTGGTGCCCCCGGCCCGTGCGTCCGTTCACGGGGTCAAGCGGTGCAGGTCGCGCGGGAACGCGGTGACCTCCCGGACGTTGGCCGCGCCGACCAGGCGGGCCACGAAGCGTTCCAGACCGATGGCGAAACCGCCGTGCGGTGGCATGCCGTGCCGGAACGCGTCCAGGTAGCCGGCGTACGGCTCGACCGGCTCCCCCCGGGCCGCCAGCGCCGCCAGGTAGTCGGCGTGCCGGTGCAGCCGCTGCCCGCCGGTGACCAGTTCCAGGCCCCGGAAGAGCAGGTCGAAGCCGTTGGAGTAGGCCGGCCGGGCCGGGTCCGGGTGGGTGTAGAACGGGCGCTTCGCCATCGGGTAGCCGGTGACGAAGAGGAAGTCCGACCCGTGCTCGCGCCGGGCCCACTCCCCCAGCGCCCGCTCATGGGCGGGCGCGAGGTCCGGCTCGTCAGCCGGCGCGCCGGCGATCGTCAGCGCCTCGGTGAAGTGCACCTCCGGGATCTGGGCCGGCACGGCCGGCACCTCGACGCCCAGCGTGGTCAGCGCCCCTCCGGCCCGCTCGCCCACCGTGCCGAGCATCCCGGCCAGGGTGTCCCGCAGCACGACCATCACGTCGCGGTGGTCGGCGACGAAGCCCAGCTCCACGTCGAGCGAGGTGTACTGCGCGAGGTGCCGGACGGTGTCGTGCGGTTCGGCCCGGAAGACCGGCCCCACCTCGTAGACCCGTTCGAAGACACCGACCATCAGCTGCTTGTAGAACTGCGGCGACTGGGCCAGGTACGCGGGCCGGCCGAACCAGTCCAGGGCGAACACGTTCGCCCCGCTCTCCGTGGAGGAGCTGACCACCTTCGGCGTGTGGACCTCCACGAAGTCCCGGGCGTCGAGCGCGGCACGGAACCCGGCCACCGCCGCCGCCGAGACCCGCAGCGCGGCGGATCGGGTGGGGTGCCGCAACGCGGTCGGCGCGTGGTCGAGCTGGGTGGGCAGGCTCGCGGTGAGCGCCGGCCGGTACAGGTCGAACGGCGGCGGCACGGCGGGCGGGCCGAGGGGACGTACCGCCGGGTCGGTCAGCTCCACCCCGGCGGGCGCGGCGTCGTTCGCGGTGACCGTCGCGGTGACCTCGACGACCGTCTCCTCGGTGAGTTTCTCCAGCTCGGCGCGGGCGGCCGGGTCGGTGACGACGACCTGGGCCAGGCCGGCGGCGTCCCGCACGATCAGGAAGGCCACCGACTTGAGCAGTCGGCGGCGGTGCACCCAGCCGGCGATCCGCACGGTCGCGCCGACCTTGGTGGGCAGTTGGTGGGACAGGGTTCGTTGCATGGCGGGCTGCTCCTCGGTCGATCGCCACGCCGTCGCCGCCCTGGGGTGGCGAAGCGTCGCATCAGCCCCAGGGAGGTGTGGGCGAGCGGGAACCTCGCGGTGCCACCACACCTTCGCCCCCGCCGGAGCGGAGGCCTCGTTCGTCGCCTGATGACCGGGGCCAGCCGGGCGGGCTCTACTGGGCACGGGGTGACCCGCAACCGTTCTTCCCGCAGCTCGGGAGGGTCTTCGCGCACCGGGGCCAGACCGCCTCTCAGCACCGGCGGCTCTCTGCACTGGCGGGTCGGGCGCTACTCGGCTCCGTCATCGCTGTTGGCGGAGACCGTAACACCCGATCCCGGCGGCTGTGACGCCAATTTCGGCCAGTCGGTGTCCGGCGTCACAACATCCACGGCGTGACGCCGGTCGCCCGACGCACATAGATGGTGGCCGTCGGGCGTAGGCTCGTTTTCGTGACGATCGAGCACTCCGCGCCGACGACCGGCCAGGCAGCGCGCACCGCAACGGCCGCCCCCGAGGGGCGGCGTCTGCTGCGGATCGAGGCGCGCAACGCCGAGACGCCGATCGAGCGCAAACCGCCATGGATCAAGGTCAAGGCCAAGATGGGCCCGGAGTACACCCAGCTGCGCGGGCTCGTCTCGCGCGAGGGGCTGCACACCGTCTGCCAGGAGGCCGGCTGCCCCAACATCTACGAGTGTTGGGAAGACCGCGAGGCCACCTTCCTGATCGGCGGCGACCAGTGCACCCGGCGCTGCGACTTCTGTCAGATCGACACCGGCAAGCCGGCCGAGTTCGACGCCGACGAGCCCCGCCGCGTCGCCGAGTCGGTGGTCTCGATGGGGCTGCGCTACGCCACCATCACCGGTGTCGCCCGTGACGACCTGCCCGACGGCGGCGCCTGGCTGTACGCCGAGACCGTCCGGCAGATCCACGCCCTCCAGCCGGGCTGCGGCGTCGAGCTGCTGATCCCGGACTTCAACGCCGTCCCCGAGCAGCTGGCCGAGGTCTTCGGCTCCCGCCCGGAGGTGCTGGCGCACAACGTGGAGACGGTGCCGCGCATCTTCAAGCGGATCCGCCCCGCGTTCCGCTACGACCGCTCGCTCGACGTGATCCGGCAGGCCCGCGCCGACGGCCTGGTGACCAAGAGCAACCTGATCCTGGGCATGGGCGAGGAGCGGGCCGAGGTCTCGCAGGCGCTGCGCGACCTGCACGAGGCCGGCTGCGAGCTGATCACCATCACCCAGTACCTGCGTCCCTCGCCCCGGCACCACCCGGTGACCCGCTGGGTCAAGCCGGAGGAGTTCGTGGAGCTGCGCGAGGAGGCCGAGGAGATCGGCTTCGCCGGGGTGATGAGCGGGCCGCTGGTGCGCTCGTCGTACCGGGCCGGCCGGCTCTACCGCCAGGCTCTCGACGCCCGCGCCGGCGCCCCCGTCAGCACCGCCGGCTGACCCGCCGGGCTCCAACGCGCCGGAGGCCGGCGCCCGGGTGCCATGATCGTGCGATGACCGTCGGGGTACGCGAGCAGCCTCGCGGCGCGGGCTCTCCGCGCCCGCGGCCCGGCTCGCGCGCCGGGCTGGTCGGCTGGCTCACCGGGCTGGCCCTGCTCGCCGGGGTGGGCTACCGCCTCTGGCTGCTGGGTCACGCCACGCCGCCGACGAACAGCGACGAGGCCACCATGGGGTTGGCCGCGCTGCACATCGCCCGGGGCGACGGCTTCCCGGTCTGGTTCTACGGCCAGCAGTACATGGGCACGCTGGAGGCGTACCTGGCCGCGCCGGTGTTCGCCCTGGCCGGCGAGCCGTCGCTGCTCGGTCTGCGGCTGCCGACGCTGGCGCTGTACGCGCTGTTCCTGCTGCTGGCCTGGCGGTTGACCCTGCGGCTGACCGGGGACCGTTGGTTCGGGCTGCTGGTGGTGGCGCTGCTCGCCCTCGGCTCCGACCGGATCGTCAAGAACCAGCTGATCGCCGGCGGCGGCTATCCCGAGATGAACGCGGCGGGCGTGGCGCTCGCCCTGCTCGCCCTCGACCTGGCCACCGGACGGCCGGGTCGGCGCCTGCGCTGGGCGGCGTGGGGGTTCCTGGCCGGCCTGATGCTCTGGGTCGACCCGCTCGTGCTGCCGTACGTCCTCGCCACCGGCGCGGTGCTGCTCGCGTTCTGCCGTCGGGAACTTCGCGGGACGGCTGGCGTGCTGCTCGGGGCGGCCGCCGCGCTGGGGGCGGCTCCGCTGCTGGCGCACAGCCTGGTGACCGGGCGGAACCCGCTGCACGCGGTGCTCGGCGCCAGCGGGGCGGACGCCAGCGCGGGCTGGGTGGAGCGGCTGCACGGCGGGCTGCTGCTCGGCCCGCCGCTGGGCATGGGCTTCTGCGCGCCGGGGCGGTGTGCCACCTGGCAGCTGTGGTGGGCGCTCGCCCTGCCGGTGCTGCTGGCCGTCGCCGCCGGCACCGCCTGGCGGGTATTGCGCCGGCCGGCCACCGCGGAGGCCGGTCCGTCGCCCCGGGTCGCGGCGGCGATGCGGCTCGCTCTGGTGCTGGCCGCGGTGGCCACCCTCGGCGCGTACACCCTGAGCAGCGCCGCCGGGCTCACCCCCGTGGAGAGTTCCCGCTACCTGTCGTGCCTGCTCATCTCCCTACCGGTGCTTCTGTGGCCACTGTGGACGGTGGTCCGGCGTCCGGGTCGGTGGGCGTTCGCCCGGCCGGTCGCGTTGGTGGTGCTCGCCGCCACGGTGGGCACCGTCGTCCACGCCACCTGGCGGTCGGCGCAGACCGCCCCGGCGACCCGGGCCGCGGAGGCCCGGCACGCCGACCTGGTCACCACCCTGCGCCAGCTCGGGGTACGGCACGTTCGCGCGGGCTACTGGACCTGCAACCGGCTCACCTTCGCCAGCGCGGAGGAGGTGGTCTGCGCGGTCGTCGACGACACGTTGCGCCCCGGCTTCGACCGCTATCCCCCGTACCGGCGGGAGGTGGAGCGCGCGGCGGCGCCGGCCTGGGTCGCGCCGACCGGGTCTCCGCTGGCGGCCCGGCTCGACGAACGGCTGCGCGCCGCCCCGGACAGCCTGGACCTGGTCACCCTCGACGGCTGGCGGATCTACCTGCCGCGCGCCTGAGGATGGGCCGACCGCCGGTGCTGGTCAGCGGGGTGCGGCCGGTTCGGCGAGCAGGCCGAGGCGGTGGGCCAGGGCCGCGGCCTCCCCCCGGTTGGTCACGCCCAGCTTCGCGATGATCCGGGACACGTGGACGCTGGCGGTCTTCGGCGAGATGAACAGCTGCTCGGCGATCCGGCTGTTGCTGTGCCCCTCGGCGACCAGCCGCAGCACCTCCCGTTCCCGCGAGGTCAGCAGGTCGGTGCCGGGCCCGACCGCGCCCGGCCCGCGCAGGCCCACCCGGCGGGCCAGGGTGGCGGCCGCCTCGCCGAGCGGCGTCGCGCCCAGCCGGCGGGCGATCTCGGCGGCCTCGGTGACCGCCGCGGCCGCCTCGTCCCGCTCTCCACCC
>NZ_RCVI01000264.1:0-9689 GCF_003667455.1 Micromonospora sp. CV4
CGCCCAGGCCGCCCCCGCCGCCTCGCCCGATGCCGCCGCCGCCCTCTCCGCTGAGCTCGGCGACCGCTCCGCCGGCTCGTACATCGACGCCAGCGGCAAGTCCGTCGTCACCGTGACCGACGCGGCCGCCGCCCGCAAGGCGAGCAACGCCGGCGCCGCAGTCCGGTACGTCACCCGTGGCGCCGCCGTGCTCAACCGGGCCACCGCCGACCTGGAGCGTTCCGCCAAGATCCCGGGCACCGCGTGGTGGAGCGACCCGGTCACCAACCAGGTCGTCGTCTCCGTGGACAGCACCGTCACCGGGGCCAAGCTGGAGCGGGTCAAGGCCGCCGCCGCGCGGGCCAACGGCGCGGTCCGGATTGAGGCCGAGGCCGGCGTGCTGAGCACCCGCATCTCCGGCGGCCAGGCCATCTACGCTGGCGGTGGCGGGCGCTGCTCGCTCGGCTTCAACGTGCGCAGCGGCAGCACCTACTACTTCCTGACCGCCGGGCACTGCACCAATATCTCGTCGAGCTGGTACTCGAACTCCGGGCAGACCTCGCTGATCGGTACCCGTACCGGCACCAGCTTCCCGGGCAACGACTATGGCATCGTGCGGCACAGCAACTCCGCCAACGCCGCCGGCAACGTCTACCTCTACAACGGCAGCTACCGGGACATCACCGGCTCCGGCAACGCCTCCGTCGGCCAGTCGGTGCAGCGCTCCGGCAGCACCACCGGCCTGCGCTCCGGCTCGGTGAACGCGACCAACGCCACGGTGAACTACGCCGAGGGCTCGGTCTCCGGCCTCATCCGCACCAACGTCTGCGCCGAGCCGGGCGACAGCGGCGGCTCGCTGTTCAGCGGCGGCACCGCCCTGGGTCTGACCTCCGGCGGTAGCGGCAACTGCCGCACCGGTGGCACGACCTACTTCCAGCCGGTCACCGAGGCCCTGAGCCGCTACGGCGTCAGCGTCTTCTGATCGATCGACCGCCCGCGGGCCGCCGGATTGCTCCGGCGGCCCGCGTCGCGTGTGCGGCCCGCCTCACGCGAGCGCGTCGGGCCCGTCCGCTGGTCGCAAGGCCCGCCTCACGCGAGCGCGTCGGGCCCGTCCGCTGGTCGCAGAGGATCCGGGGGTACGACACCCGGCACCGCCGGACCGACGGAGGTGGCGCCGGTGGCCCACGCCAGGTGCGCCCGCCGGGCGGACAGCACCGCCAGCAGCGGCCAGAGCGACACGGCCACCGCCGTCACCCGCTCGGCCAACCCCGTCCGTGACCCGCTGGTCACCTCGAACGCGCACCAGCCGAACAGGGCGAGGAGCACGACCGTGGCGCTCAGCGCCACCGCCCGGCGGAAGGCCCAGGGCGGCTCCGGCGCGGCCGGATGCGCGGCGTCCCGACCGCGGGGCAGCCGCAACGCCGAGCCGGCCGGCCAGAGGGCGAGCGCGAGGACGGCCACCGTCGCCGCGATGCCGTGGCTGAGCGAACCGCCCACCGGTGGCCGGGGAAAGGCCACCAGCGCGACGGTGGCCACCCCACCGATGGCGAGCAGGAACCGGCTGGGCAACCCGGCCGCGTGCAACACGGCGGCGACCGCCAGATAGCAGCAGCCGAGCAGCACCAGGGCCCCGACCATGATCCAGGCGTCGGTGGCGTCCTGCCCCGCCAGCTCGCTGATGGTGTCCCGGACGGGGTCGTACCCGGCTGGCTGCCGCGCCTGCGCAACCGTCCAACCGCCCACCAGCAGCACGGGTGCGGCGGCCGCCGTGGCGACGGCCCAGTTCGGTACGGCGCGCATTTCGCCACGTTAACCGTCGCGGCGGCCCGCGAACCGGGGTTCGCCGCGCTGCCCACCGACCGATCGTCCCGGCCTGCCGGGTGCCCCGGAACAGCGACTGCCGCCCCTGACAGAATGCCGGTGAGGAACTGTTCCACGATGAGGAGTTGCCAGCCGTGATCCGTACCCACAATGCCGGAAGCCTGCGCGCCGCGGACGCCGGCTCGACGGTGACGCTCGCCGGGTGGGTGGCCCGCCGGCGTGACCACGGCGGCGTCATCTTCGTCGACCTGCGCGACGGCTCCGGCGTGGTCCAGGTGGTGTTCCGCGAGGAGGACGCGCACGCGCTGCGCAACGAGTTCTGCGTGAAGGTCACCGGCGAGGTGACCCGCCGGCCGGCCGGCAACGAGAACCCGGAGCTGCCCACCGGCGAGGTCGAGGTGACCGCCGTCGAGCTGGAGGTGCTCTCCGAGGCGGCGCCGCTGCCGCTGCCGGTGGACGACCAGATCGAGGCCGGTGACGACATCCGGCTCAAGTACCGCTACCTGGACCTGCGCCGCAGCGGCC
Source organism: Micromonospora sp. CV4 (assembly GCF_003667455.1). NCBI lineage: Bacteria > Bacillati > Actinomycetota > Actinomycetes > Micromonosporales > Micromonosporaceae > Micromonospora > Micromonospora sp. CV4. The sequence goes on from NZ_RCVI01000264.1 coordinate 2,326, forward strand.
CGGCGAACGCGCTGCGACTGCGCTCGCGCGCCAGTCAGCTCGCCCGGGGCGTGCTGCACGAGCGGGACTTCCTGGAGATCGAGACGCCGACGCTGACCCGGTCGACGCCCGAGGGCGCCCGCGACTTCCTGGTCCCGGTCCGGCTCCAGCCCGGCAGTTGGTACGCGCTGCCCCAGTCGCCGCAGCTGTTCAAGCAGTTGCTGATGGTCGGCGGCATGGAGCGGTACTACCAGATCGCCCGCTGCTACCGGGACGAGGACTTCCGCGCCGACCGGCAGCCGGAGTTCACCCAGCTCGACATCGAGATGTCCTTCGTCACCGAGGACGACGTGATCGACCTCGGCGAGGCGATCGTCTCGACGCTGTGGAAGGACCTGGCGGGGCACGAGATCAGCCGGCCGATCCCGCGGATCACCTGGCACGACGCGATGGCCCGCTACGGCTCCGACAAGCCGGACCTGCGCTACGGCGTCGAGCTGACCGAGCTGACCGACTACCTGCGCGGCACCGAGTTCCGGGTGTTCGCCGGGGCGATCGACGCGGGCGGCTACGTCGGCGCGGTGGTGATGCCGGGCGGCGCGGCGCAGAGCCGCAAGGAGCTGGACGGCTGGCAGAACTGGGCCAAGGCGCGTGGCGCGCGGGGCCTGGCGTACGTGGTGCTGGACGCCGAGACCGGCGAGGCACGCGGTCCGGTGGCCAAGAACCTGTCCGCCGAGCACCTGGGCGGGCTCGCCGACGCGGTCGGCGCCAAGCCGGGCGACGCGGTCTTCTTCGCCGCCAGCGCCACCACGCGGGAGGCGCAGGAGCTGCTCGGCGCCGCCCGGGTCGAGATCGCCAAGCGGGCCGGTCTGATCGACGAGAGCGCCTGGGCGTTCTGCTGGGTGGTCGACGCGCCGATGTTCGAGCGCACGGACGAGGGCGGCTGGACGGCGGTGCACCACCCGTTCACCTCGCCCAACGCCGAGTGGGTGGACCGGTTCGAGGAGGCCCCGGACCGGGCGCTGGCGTACGCGTACGACATCGTCTGCAACGGCAACGAGATCGGCGGTGGTTCGATCCGTATCCACCGGGGCGACGTGCAGAAGCGGGTCTTCGACCTGCTCGGCATCACCCCGGAGGAGGCGCAGGACAAGTTCGGCTTCCTGCTGGAGGCGTTCAAGTACGGCGCCCCGCCGCACGGCGGCATCGCCTTCGGCTGGGACCGGGTCTGCATGCTGCTCGCCGGCGCGGACTCGATCCGTGAGGTGATCGCGTTCCCGAAGACCCGTGGCGGCTTCGACCCGCTGACCGGCGCGCCGACGCCGATCACCGGTCAGCAGCGCACCGAGGCCGGCATCGACGCCAAGCCGAAGCCCCCGGCCACCGCGCACACCGGCACCGCCGGCCCGGCCGCCCCGGTCGCCGACCCGGTCTGACCGACCCACCCCGCACCTGCTTGGTCGATCAAGAGGTTTGCGTCATCATCGCTCGGTCAAGATGACGCAAACCTCTTGATCGTCGACAGGGGAGTGGTGGCATGCGGGTGCTCGTGGTGGGGGCTAGTGGGTTTCTGGGCGGCGAGGTATGCCGGCGAGCGTCGGACGCCGGGTGGTCGGTGGTCGGCACGTGCCACTCCGGCGACATCACCGCGCCCGGTGTCGAGGCCCGCCGGCTGGACGTGACCGACCGCGCCGCCGTGCGCGCGCTGGTCGCGGACGTGCGCCCGGACGCGGTGGTCTCCACCCCCTACCGGTACGACGACTGGACGGTCACCGCCGACGGGGCCGCGCACGTGGCGGTCGCCGCCGCGGAGCTGGGCGCCCGGCTGGTGCACGTGTCCAGCGACGCGCTGCACGGTGGCCGCCCGTCGCCCTACGCCGACGACGAGCCACCCAGCCCGGTGAACGCGTACGGGGCGGCGAAGGCCGCGGCGGAGACGGCCGCGCGGGTGGTCGACCCCGGTGCGGCGCTGGTGCGTACCTCGCTGATCCTGGGGGAGGGCAGCAAGCAGATCGAGCTCTGCCGCGAGGCGCTCGCCGGGCGGGGCGCCCTGTTCACCGACATGATCCGCTGCCCGGTCGACGTGACCGACCTGGCCGACGCCGTGCTGGAGCTTGCCGACAGCACGTACGCCGGGCTGCTCAACGTGGCCGGCGCGGACGCGGTCAGCCGGGCCGAGCTGGGCCTGCTGGTCGCCGAGCGGTTCGATCTTGACGCGGCCGGTCTGAAGACGACCACCAGCGCCGCCGCCGGCGTGCCCGGTCCCGGCGACGTACGCCTGGACTCCACCCGCGCGGCCGGCCTGCTGGGTACCCGGCTGCGCGGGGTGCGCGAGTTCCTGGCCCGCTGAGCCGCCGCCCCACGAGTGCATACTTCCTGTGCACAACTCTTGTGCACAGGAAGTATGCAGAGATAGTGTGCAGTCATGGCGGATGACGAAGAAGCGCCCCGGCCGGTGCCACGCGAGGTACGGATCGACAAACGGCAGGTCCGGGTGCTGGCGCACCCGCTGCGGATGCGGCTCCTCGGGGCCTTGCGGGTGAACGGGCCCGCCACCGCCACCACCCTGGCGGAACTGCTCGACACCAACACCGGCGCGACCAGCTACCACCTGCGCCAGCTCGCCGAGGTCGGTCTGGTCACCGAGGATCCCGACCGGGGCAGCGGACGGCAGCGCTGGTGGCAGGCGGCGCACGACGTCACGAACTGGGAGCCGACCGACTTCGACGACGACCCCGATGCCCGGGCCGCGATCGAGTGGATCCAGGGCGACCAGGTGCGCCTCCTCGCCGAGACCGCCGAACGTTGGTTCACCACCCAGCACGAGTGGTCCGTCGCCTGGCGGGACGCCATCGGCATGGGCGACATCTTCATGACCATCCCGCCGGATCGGCTCAAGGAGCTCCAGGCGGAGGTGTGGCAGGTGCTGGAGCGGTACCACCGCGAGGTCGACGCCGCCGACCCGCAGGCCCGCCCGGTGCAGGTGTTCCTGGCCGCCTACCCGTTGCGCGAGGGCCTCCGGTGAGCGCGCTGACCGTACGCCAGGTTCGGCGTCGTTACCTCACGCTGTACGGCCTGCGCTGGCTGCCCACAGGTCTGATGATCCCGGTGATGATCCTGCTGATGCAGGAGCGCGGCCTGTCACTGCCGCAGATCGGTCTGGTCTTCACCGCCCAGGGGCTGCTGGTGCTGGCGCTGGAGCTGCCGACCGGTGGGCTCGCCGACGCCCTCGGCCGCCGACCGGTGCTGCTCGCCGCCGGCGCGCTCAACCTCATCTCGCTGTCCCTGTTCGCGGTGGCCAACTCGGTCGTGCTGTTCTTCGCGGTCTGGGCGTTGCAGGGGATCTACCGGGCGCTGGACAGCGGCCCACTGGAGTCCTGGTACGTCGACGCCACCATGGCCGCCGACCCCGAGGCGGAGTACGAGCGCGGGCTCGGCCACGCCGGCACCGTCGCCGGGCTGGCCATCGGCGCCGGCGCGCTGCTCGGCGGCGGCCTGGTCGCACTGGGCCCGATCGGTCCGGTCACCGCGCTCACCGTGCCCGTGCTGGCCGCCATCGTGGCCCAGGCGGTGGCTCTGGCCGCGCTGATCGCCCTGCTGGTCGAGGAGCGGCCAGCCACCGGAGCGGCGGCGCTGCGGGCGTCGGTGGTCCAGGCGCCCCGGATGATCGGCGAGGCGGTCGGGCTGCTGCGCCGCTCCCGGGTGCTGCTGGCCCTGGTGGCGGTGGAGCTGTTCTGGGGCTTCGGCATGGTCACCTTCGAGTCGCTGCTGCCCGTCCGGCTCGCCGAGGTGATCGGCGACCCGGAACGCGCCGCCGCGCTGCTCGGGCCGGCCAACTCGGCCGCCTGGCTCGCCTCGGCGGCCGGCGCCGCGCTCACACCACTGCTGCTGCGTTGGCCCGGCGCCGCGCCGGGCGCCGCACTGCTCCGCATTCTGCAGGGCGCCACGGTGGTCGGGATGGGCCTGTTCGCCGGACCCGTCGGAGTGCTCGTGGCCTACCTGGCCTGCTACGCCGTGCACGGCGCGTCCAACCCGCTGCACAGCGGGCTGCTGCACCGGCAGGTCGACGGCCCGTACCGGACCAGCGTGCTCTCGCTGAACTCGATGATGTCGCAGCCGGCCGGCGCGCTCGGCGGGCTGGCGCTGACCGCGCTCGCGGCCGCCACCAGCGTCAGCACCGCCATGGTGGTCGGCGCGGTGGTGCTGGCCGTCGCAGCCCCGCTCTACCTGCCCGCCTGGCGCGCCGGCCGCCGGCCCGTGGACCAGCCCACCGACCCGCCCGCGGTCCCCGCGGCCGCGGAGCCCCACGCCGCCGGGCGTTAGGAGGAGACCTCTCCTTCGTCCGCGACGACAACCAGGACGTCAGGCGAGGCGTAGCGAGCTGAGCTGGAGGGTGTTGGTGAAGCCGAGCCGGCGGTAGAGCCGTACCGCACCCACGTTGTCCGGGTAGACGCCCAGCCCGACGGTGTCGTAGCGGGTCAGCAGCGCCCGCGTCATCCCGGCCGTCAGCGCAGCGCCCAGCCCTCGACCCCGCTGGTCGGGGGCGACGGTCAGGCCGGCGAGGAAGCCGATGTCGCCCCGGCTGCGGTCCGCGCCGGCCGCCACCAGCCGGTCGCCGTCCCGGATGCCGTACCAGTCCACCACCCGCGGGTCGCCGGGGCGGGAGGTGGTGCTCGGGAACGCCTCGTCGATCAGCGCCTCCAGCGCCGGGTGGTCGGCCTCGGCGAGGCGTACCACCCGCTGCTCGTCGGGCTGGGCCGGCGGCGGCGCGTCGGTCCAGTGGAAGTCCCAGTCGTCGTGCCGGCTCACCGCCAGCCGGCCCGCCAGCAGCGCCGGGTCATGCCGGGGCAGGTGCAGCCACTGCTCCGCGCGCAGCGCCCCGGCGGAGGCCAGCGCGGAGCAGAGCTCGAGCGCCGGTCCGGCCGGGCCGATCCCGCCGCCGGCGGGTCCCTGGCCGGGCGGCAACAACCACAGCACCGCGCCGTCGCGCCGGTAGCCGCGTGCCGGCGCCTGACGCCAGAGCGCGTGCCGGGCGTACGGGTGGTGACCGGCGGCGGCGAGGATGGCGTCCCGGTCCTGGAGCACCTGGTCGTCGATGATCATGGCTTCCAGCCTAGGAGCCGGGGGACGGGTGACCGCGTCGGGTCAGGCTGGCGTGCTCCGATCCACGGTGGAGATTGGCGATCCGACCGATTGGGTACATCAGGCGCCGACCTACTGGGAACCCCCACCGGAGGACCGACATGCTCGCCATTCTCGCGGCCATCGTCTTTGGCTTCGCCCTGCTGATCGATCTGCTCAACACGAACTTCGGGGCGCCGGACCTGTTCAATTGGAACACCCTCGTGCTCATCGGTCTGTTGCTGCTCTCGCTCTACCTGGCCGGCGTGGGCAGCGGCCCGCGCGGCGGTGGCGGCGGCCGCTGGTACCGGGGCCGTCGCCCCGGTCGTGGCTGACCGGAACCGATCATCGGCTGCCCGGCTCGCGGCGCGATTCCGGCGTCGCGGGCCCGGCCCGGTACTGTCTTCGTGATGGAGTCCGACGCCCTCTTCTCCCTCGGTGCACCCGCCGGGCCGCGCAGCGCGCCCGCCGGTTCCGCCGGTGTCGACGGCTTCACTCCGGTGGCGGACGATTCGCCCCTGCCCGTCCGGATGCGCCCGGCGAACCTCGACGAGCTGGTCGGGCAGGACCACCTGCTCGCCCCCGGCGCGCCGCTGCGGCAACTGGTCTCCGGTGGCGCCCCGATGTCGGTGATCCTCTGGGGACCGCCGGGCAGTGGCAAGACGACCGTCGCGCACCTGGTGGCCGGGGCCACCGACCGTCGGTTCGTCGCCATGTCGGCGCTCTCCGCCGGTGTCAAGGACGTCCGGGCGGTGATCGAGACCGCCCGCCGCCAGCGTCGCTCGGGCGGCCCGCAGACCGTGCTCTTCATCGACGAGGTGCATCGCTTCAGCAAGACCCAGCAGGATTCGCTGCTCGCCGCCGTCGAGGACCGTACGGTCACGCTGCTGGCCGCGACCACCGAGAACCCGTACTTCTCGGTCATCTCCCCGCTGCTGTCGCGGTGCGTGCTGCTCACCCTGCAACCGCTGGACGACGACGCGGTGCGCGGGCTGCTGCGCCGTGCCGTCGCCGACGAGCGTGGCCTGGGCGGCGCGCTCACCCTCGCCACCGAGGCCGAGGACCACCTGGTCCGGCTCGCCGCCGGTGACGTCCGCAAGGCGCTGACCGCGCTGGAGGCGGCGGCCGCGTCCGCCACGGCGCTCGGCGTCGGGCGGATCGACCTCGCCACCGCCGAGCAGGCCGTCGACGTGGCGGCGGTGCGCTACGACCGCGACGGCGACGCCCACTACGACGTGGTCAGCGCGTTCATCAAGAGCATGCGCGGCTCGGACGTGGATGCCGCGGTGCACTGGCTGGCCCGGATGCTGGTCGCCGGGGAGGACGCCCGCTTCATCGCCCGCCGGCTGGTCATCTTCGCCAGCGAGGACGTGGGCATGGCCGACCCGGCCGCGTTGAGCGTGGCCACCGCCGCCGCCCACGCGGTCGAGTACGTCGGGCTCCCGGAAGCGCAGCTCAACCTCGCCCAGGCGGTGATCCACCTGGCCACCGCGCCCAAGTCGAACTCGGCGACCACCGCCATCGGCGCCGCGATCGCCGACGTGCGGGCCGGCCGGGGCGGCCCGGTGCCGCGCGGGCTGCGTGACGCGCACTACGCCGGCGCCCGGGGGCTGGGCCACGGAACCGGCTACCGCTATCCGCACGACGACCAGCGCGGCGTGGTCACCCAGCAGTACGTCCCGGACGACCTGGTCGGCACCGACTACTACCGGCCCAGTCCGCACGGGGCGGAGCGGTCGGTGGCCACCCGGCTGCCGTTGCTGCGCCGGATCGTGCGGGGGCTGCCGGCCCCGTCCGTCCGTCCGGAGGCTCCGTCGGTCGAGTCGCCCGTAACGGCGCAGACCGCGCCGGCGCTTGCCGACGGGAACGGTCGCCCGACCACGGGCACGGGCGGTCCCGGCACGATGCAGGACAGCGGCACGAACGCCGCAGGAGAGGGTCAACAGTGAAGTCGCGTGGTGCGGACCGCCCGGACGAGGGCCCGGACGAGCGGCGCGATTCCCGCGCCAAGGGGCGCCGCTGGGGTCGAGGCCGGGCCGAGGCCGAGCCGGAGGCGCCGGTACCCGGCGAGGAGTTCGGCTGGATCGACGATCTGCGCTCGGCCAAGCAGCAGCGCGGCGAGCTGGGCCCCGACGGCGCCCCGGCGGAGCCCGCCGGTCCGCGTGGGGGCGCGCCGGTGCCGCCCGACGTCCCGGCGTCACCCACCGCGCGCCGTGGCGACACGGACGGTGCGGCCGGACGCCGGCCGGTGGACGGACCGTGGC
>NZ_RCVI01000323.1:0-9588 GCF_003667455.1 Micromonospora sp. CV4
GAGGAGATCGACGCGGCGCCCACGGTGGCCCCCGACCTCCCCGCAGCGGTGGACGAGATCCTGCGCCGGATGCGCGCCGTCCGTCCGTCCGGAGCCCGTACCGGGCGATCCGGCACCATCCTGGTGGTCCGCAGCGACTCCATCGGGGACGTGCTGGTCACCGGCCCGGGGATCCGGGCCGTCGCGGCCGGCGCGCAGCGGGTCGTGCTCCTCTGCGGGCCACGCGGCCGGGCCGCAGCCGAGCTGCTGCCCGGTGTCGACGAGCTGATCGAGTGGCCGCTGCCCTGGATCGACCGCTCACCCGGACCGGTCGACCCGGCGGACATCCGCGCGCTCACCGGCCGACTGGCCCAGGTCGGCGCCGGCGAGGCGGTCGTCTTCACCTCGTACCACCAGTCGCCGCTGCCCCTCGCGCTGCTGTTGCGGATGGCCGGCGTCCCCCGGATCAGCGCGATCAGCGACGACTACCCGGGCTCCCTGCTGGACGTCCGGCACCGGGTGCCCGTCGGTGTGCCCGAGCCGGAACGCGCGATCTCCCTCGCCGCCGCAGCCGGATTCGCGCTCGCGCCGGGCGACGAGCCGGCACTGCGGCTGCGAGACGACCTCCCCGAGGCCCCGACGACGGTGCTGCCGACCGGCGACTACGTGGTGGTGCACCCCGGCTCGTCGGTGCCCGCCCGGGCCTGCCCGGCCCACCACTGCGCCGACATCGTCGCCGCCCTGGTCGCCGACGGCCACCGTGTCGTCGTCACCGGCGGAGCGGACGAGCGGGAAGTCACGGCCCGGGTCAGCGCGGCCGGCGGCACCGACCTCGGCGGGGCGGTCGACCTGGCCGGGCTCGCCCGGATCCTGGCCGGCGCCCGCTGCGTGGTGGTCGGCAACACCGGGCCGGCCCACCTCGCCGCCGCGGTCGGCGTACCGGTGGTCAGCCTGTTCGCCCCGACCGTCCCGTTCGGGCAGTGGGCGCCGTACCGGGTGCCGACCGTCCGCCTCGGCGACGCCGGGGCGGCCTGCCGCGACACCCGGGCGGCTGTCTGCCCGCTCGCCGGCCACCCCTGCCTGTCCAACGTCGACCCCGCCGAGGTGGTCGCGGCCGTACGGGTCCTCGCCCCTGGCCCGCCTTGCTGACCCGCCACGCTCCGCCCCGACAGCCGCCATCGAGGAGAGAGATGAACGTACTGCTGTGGCACGTGCACGGCTCCTGGACGACGTCGTTCGTGCACGGAAGACACCGGTACCTGGTCCCGGTCACCCCCGACCGTGGCCCGTACGGGCTGGGCCGGGCGCGGACGTACGTCTGGCCGGCGAACGCTCTCGAGGTGACCCCCGACGAGTTGGGGCGGACCGAGGTCGACCTGGTCGTGCTGCAACGGCCCGAGGAACTGGAGCTGGCCGAGCGGTGGCTCGGACGCCGACCCGGCCGCGACCTGCCGGCGGTCTACGTGGAGCACAACACCCCCAAGGGCGACGTGCCGAACACCCGGCACCCGATGGCCGACCGCGACGACCTCCTGCTGACCCACGTCACCCACTTCAACGAGCTGTTCTGGGACAACGGCGGCACCCGCACCGCCGTCATCGAGCACGGCATCGTGGCACCGAGCGTGGAGTGGACCGGCGACCTGGACCGGCTCGCGGTGGTGACCAACGAGCCGGTACGGCGCTGGCGGGTCACCGGCACCGACCTGATGCCGCGGTTCGCCGCGGTGGCTCCACTGGACGTCTACGGCATGGGCGTGGCGGGCCTGCCCGACGCGCTGGCCGCCGCCGGTGACCGGGGCGGCCCGGTGACCGGCCACGAGGACCTGCCGCAGGACCGCATGCATGCCGAGCTCGCCCGGCGACGGGCGTATCTGCACCTGTGCCGGTGGACGTCGCTCGGGCTGAGCCTGATCGAGGCGATGGCCATCGGGATGCCGGTGATCGCCCTCGCGACCACCGAGGCCGTCGACGCGGTCCCGCCGGACGCGGGGGTGCTGTCCACCAGGGTCGACACGCTGGTCGAGGCGGCCCGCTGGCTCGCCGGTGACCGCGACGCGGCACACCGGCTGGGAGCGCGGGCCCGCGAGATGACGAAGCAACGGTACGGGCTCGACCGGTTCCTCGCTGACTGGGACCGGCTGCTGGAGGAGGAGACATGCGGGTCGCGATGATTTCGGAACACGCCAGTCCACTGGCCGTCCTCGGGGAGGAGGACGCCGGCGGCCAGAACACCCACGTGGCGGAGTTGGCGGCTGCGCTGGTCGGTGAGGGCCACGAGGTGCGGGTCTACACCCGCCGCGACTCCGCCGCCCTGCCCGAGGCGGTGTCCACGCCCGACGGCTACCAGGTCTGGCACGTGCCGGCCGGCCCGCCGTCCCGGGTGCCCAAGGACGAGCTGCTGCCGTACCTGGGCGAGTTCGGCAGCTGGCTGGCGGACACCTGGCGGCGCGGCGACTGGACTCCGGAGGTCGCCCACGCGCACTTCTGGATGAGCGGGCTGGCCACCGTGCACGCCGGGCGCCGCATCGGGGTGCCGAGCGTGCTCACGTACCACGCGTTGGGCACGGTGAAACGGCGTCACCAGGGCAGCATGGACACCAGCCCGCCGGGGCGGATCGGCTACGAGCGTGCGCTCGGTCGGGCCGTCGACCAGGTCATCGTGCAGTGCGCGGACGAGGTCCGGGAGCTGGTGCGGATGGGAGTGCCGCGATCCCGGATGACGCTGGTCCCCTCCGGCGTCAACCAGCAGGTGTTCCGTCCGGACGGCCCGGTCGCGCCGCGTGGCCCGGCTGGCGCACGCATCCTCACCGTCGGCCGCATGGTGGAGCGCAAGGGCTTCCTGGAGGTGGTCCGCGCGCTGCGCACGGTGCCGAACGCCGAGTGCGTGGTGGTCGGCGGCCCGCCGGCCGATCTGCTCGCGGCCGACACCTTCGCCCGTCGGCTCTCCGCGCTGGCCGAGTCGTGCGGGGTCGCCGACCGGGTCAAGCTGGTCGGCGGCGTGACCCGGGAGGAGATGGCCGCCTGGTACCGCTCGGCGGACGTGCTGGTCGCCGCCCCCTGGTACGAGCCGTTCGGGCTCACTCCCCTGGAGGGGATGGCGTGCGGGGTGCCGGTGATCGGCACGAACGTCGGCGGGATCGCCGACACCATCGTGGACGGGTTGACCGGTGACCTGGTGCCACCGCGCGATCCCCGCGCGCTGGGCACCGCGATCCGGCGGCTTCTCGCCGACAACGTTCGCCGCTTCGCGTACGCCTCGGCGGCGCTGGACCGGATTCGTTGCCTGTACTCCTGGAAACGCTGCGCCGAGCAGCTCGGCGGCGTCTACGCGGCGGTGGCCACGCTCACCCGTCCCGCCGGGGCGGTGGCGTGATGACCCGCCACGACACCCTCGACGCGCACCTCGCCGGGCTCGCCGCAGCGCTGCTGCCCTATCGCAGGGAGGCCGAACGACTCGCGGTCTGGGGCGACGAGCTGGCCTGGACCCTCGCCCGGGGCGGACGGATCCTGGTGGCCGGCAACGGTGGCAGCGCCGCCGAGGCCCAGCATCTCACCGCCGAACTGGTCGGAAAGCTGCGCGACGACCGGGAGCCGCTGTCCGCCATCGCCCTGCACGCGGAGACCTCCGCGTTGACCGCGATCGGGAACGACTACGGCTACGAGGAGGTCTTCGCCCGCCAGGTCCGCGCCCACGGCCGCCGCGACGACATCCTTCTGCTCATGTCCAGCAGCGGCAGCAGCAGGAACCTGCTCACGGCCGCCCGCGCCGGCCGCCAGACCGGCCTGCGCTGCTGGGCCTTCACCGGCCCGGCCCCGAATCCCCTCGCCGATCTGTGCGACGACGTGCTCGCCGTGCCGTCCCCGGACAGTCAGGTGGTGCAGGAGCTGCACCTGGTCTCGACGCATCTGCTCTGCGAGTTCGTCGACCAGGCGCTGCCGTTGGTCCGACAGCTGCGGACCGTCCCCGTGCCGCCGGTGCGGACCGGTCCGGCCGCGCCGGTCCAGGTCGGGTCGCCGGCACCGGAGACGGTGGGCCACCGGACGAACGGACATCCGCACAACGGCAATCCGCACAACGGGCATCCGCACAACGGGCGGGGTTTCACCGGCACCGGCTGGGCGGCGTCGTGACCGGGCGGCTCGTCGTGGTCGGCGACACCCTGCTGGACCGGGACGTCACCGGGACGGTCAACCGGATCTGCCCGGACGCCCCCGCGCCGGTGCTCGACGAACGCTCGGCCGTGGACCGCCCCGGTGGCGCCGGCCTGGCCGCACTGCTCGCGGCCGCGCACGGCACCGAGGTCGCGTTGGTCACCGGGCTGGCGGGGGACGCCGGTGGCGCCCGCCTGGCCGACCTGCTGAGCACCGTTGGGGTCGACGTCTATCCGCTGCACCTGCCCGGCGCGACCGGCGAGAAGGTCCGGCTCAGGGCCGGCGGACAGACCCTGCTCCGCCTGGACCGGGGCGGTGAGCCACAGCCGCCGGACGAACCGCCGGAGGCCGTGCTGGAGCTGCTGTCCCAGGCCCGAGCCATCCTGGTCAGCGACTACGGCCGGGGGCTGGTACGGCAACCCGTGCTGCGCGCGGCGCTCGCCGAAGCATCCGCGCCGATCGTGTGGGACCCGCACCCGCGTGGCCCGGCCGCCGTGCCGGGGGTCCGGCTGACCACGCCGAACCTGGCGGAGCTGCGGCACCTCACCGGCGACGCGGGCGGCGGTTCCGCGCTCTCCACCGCCACCCGGGCCGGGCAGGAGTTGCGGCGCCGCTGGCGGGTCGGAGCGGTCGCGGTGACGATGGGACCGGACGGCGCGGTGCTCTGCCACTCCGGCAGCACGCCACTGGTCGTCCCGCCACCAACCCCCCTCGACCGCGTCGAGGACACGTGCGGCGCCGGGGACCGGTTCGCCGCCTCCGCCGCCCTCGCGCTCGGCGACGGCGCGGCGATCTCCGAGGCGGTCGGCATGGCGGTCGCCGCCGCGTCGGAGTACGTGGCGACGGGCGGGGCCACGGGGTTGCACCGCGCGCCGGACCGCGACCCGAGGCCGGCCGCGGCGCGTACCGCCGAACAGGTGCTGGCGACGGTACGCGCCGACGGCGGGACCGTCGTCGCCACCGGCGGCTGCTTCGATGTCCTGCACGCCGGGCACGTCGCCACCCTCCAGGCGGCCCGCCGCCTCGGCGACTGCCTGGTGGTGTGCCTCAACTCCGACCGCGGTGTCCGGGGGCTCAAGGGACCGGATCGTCCGGTCAACCCGGAGGAGGACCGCGCCCGTCTCCTGGCAGCACTCGACTGCGTCGACGCGGTGGTGGTCTTCGACGAGCCGACCCCGCACCAGGTGCTGGCCCGGCTGCGGCCGGACGTCTGGGTCAAGGGCGGCGACTACGCCGGGGACGGCAGCCCCGAGCTGCCCGAGGCGGAACTGATCCACCGCTGGGGCGGGAAGGTCGTCACCGTCCCGTACCTCGCCGGCCGGTCGACCACCGCCACCATCTCCGCCGCGCGTCAGCGTGGCCTTCACCTCGTCAGGGGAGCGGTATGAGCAGGGACATGAACGGCAGGACCATCCTGGTCACCGGCGGATCCAGCGGCCTCGGCGCGGCCGTGGTGACCGCGGTGGCCAAGGCCGGCGGACGGCCGTACGTGCTGGACCGCCGGCCTCCGGGCGTCGAGGTGCCCTGGGTCGAGTGCGACCTGGCCGACGCCCGGGCCGCCGAGGACGCCACCCGGCGCATCGCCGAGCAGGCCGGTGGCCTGGACGGCGTGGTGACCGCCGCCGGCATGGACGTGCCGGGCCGACTGACCGACGTGCCGGGCGAGACCTGGGACCGGATCGTCGCGATCAACCTGCTCGGCACGGCCGCGGTGGTCCGGGCGGCGGTGCCGCACCTGGAACGCTCGCACGGCACGGTGGTCACCGTGGCGTCCACGCTGGGTGTCAAGGCGGTCAGCGACGCGACCGCGTACTGCGCCGCGAAGTTCGGCGTGGTCGGCTTCACCCGGGCTCTCGCGGCCGAGCTGGCCGGCGCGGTGGGCGTCACGCTGCTCATCCCCGGCGGCATGCGGACCGCGTTCTTCGACGACCGGGACGACAGGTACAAGCCCGGGCCGGACGCCGTGCTCAACGACCCGGCGGACACGGCCGAGGCGGTCCTGTTCGCGCTCGGGCAACCGCCCGGCTGTGCGGTACGCGAACTGGTGGTCTGCGCCGAGCAGGAGTCGTCGTACCCGTGATCCTGGTGCTGCGGGCGCTCGGCGTCGGCGATCTCGCCGCCGGGGTGCCGGCCCTCCGCGCGCTACGCGCCGCGTACCCCGACGAGGAGCTGGCGCTGGTCGCGCCCCGGTGGCTGAGCCCGCTGATCGACCTGGTGGGCGGCGTGGACCGGTTGGTCGAGGCGGACGGGCTGGGCCACCTGAGGTGGCCCGGCCCGCCGCCGGAGCTGGCGGTCAACCTGCACGGCCGAGGGCCGCAGTCGCACCGCATGCTCGCCGGGGTCGGGCCGCGCGGGCTGCTCGCCTTCGCCAACCACGAGGCCGGGCACGAGGACGGGCCACCGTGGCGCGCCGACGAGCACGAGGTGGACCGCTGGTGCCGGATGCTCGCCTGGTACGGCATTCCCGCCGACCGCGGTGATCTGGCGCTGGCCCGGCCCGTGGCCGGTGGACTGCGGGCCGGGCTCAGCGTCGTGCATCCCGGCGCCAAGGCGTCGCAGCGGCGCTGGCCACCGGAGCGCTTCGCGGCGGTCGCTCGGACGCTGGCCGGGCGGGGGCACCGGGTGGTGGTCACCGGCAACCCGGGGGAGCGAGGCATTGCTGAGGAGGTCGCGCGCCGGGCCGGGCTTCCCGACGACGCGGTGCTGGCGGGGCAGACCGGTCTCGGCGAGCTGGCCACCCTGGTCGCCCACGCTCGTCTGGTGCTCAGCGGTGACACCGGCATCGGCCACCTCGCCACCGCGTACGCCACCCCGTCGGTGCTGCTGTTCGGCCCGGTGTCACCCGCGCACTGGGGCCCACCGCCGGGCCGGCCCTGTCACGAGGCGCTCTGGGTCGGGCCGCGTCCGGCGGGCGACGGCACGGCGGTGCACACGGCGCTCGCCGAGCTGGACGTGCCGGCGGTGCTGGCCGCCATCGACCGCGTGACCCGGGCTTCCGCTCGTGCTGCCCCGCCGGCCCAGCCGGCACCCTCCGCCGTCCTGTGGGCGGAGGCTGCGCTCTAGCAGCCCGAGCGTTCAGGACCGCCGCCTGTGGGTGGCCTGCTCCACCAGTGTCTCGGCGACATCACGCAGCTTCTGGTTGGAGTCCTGGGAGATCTTGGCGAGCACCGCGAAGGCCTCATCGGCGCTGCACCGCCCGCGTTCCATGATGATGCCCTTGGCCTGCTCGATGACGGCACGGCTGCGCATCGCGTTGCGCATCTGCTCCGCCAGCGCGGCAGCGCTGTCATAGCGCTGTGCGTTGGCCACGGCGACCGCCGCGTGGCCGGCGAAGGTCTGGGCCAACTGGACGACCTCGGTGAAGGCCCGCGGCGCCCGGCCATAGATGTTCAGCGCGCCGACCACCGCCTCCTGGATGGGCAGAGCCACCGACAGAGAGCTCGCGGCCCCGGTGGCGCGTGCGCTCGCGGCCCAAGTCGGCCAACGGCGCTCCGTGGCCATGTCCTCGACCATGATGACGGTGCCGCTGCTGGCGGCATCCAGGCACGGGCCGCGGCCCTGCTCGTACTGCAACTCGTCGAGCCGCAACGCCAGGTCCCCGGTGTACGCCGCGGTGTACGACCTGGAGCCCTGAATCAGGGTCACCGACACGTCCTCGGACCCGGGCACCGTCTGTTTGGCGATCTCCGTGATCCTGACCAGGACGGCGTTGAGGCTCGCTTCGCCGTACCGGATCGTACCCAGCTCGATGAGGGCCTGGGTGAGATCGAGGGGTGCCTGTGGCATGCGTCTGGCGTCCTTGCGGAACGGGCGCGGTCGACCTCGAACGAAGCTGGACAGCGCGGGGCGGGCGGCCCGCGTGCAACGGACCGCTGTAGGACCCGACGTGGGGTCAGGACCAGCGCCGCTGCTTGACGCTCGTTCGCGACGTCTGTGCAGACGCGCTACCGAAGAGCATTTTACGATCCACACCGCACGGAGGGGCACTCGGGCAGCACGTGTGATCGGTTTGCCGGGACCTGCCCGACCGCGGGACCTCCGAGTCGTGACGCGAGCCGATCTCAGGCATGGCGGGCAAGGGGCGGCCCGTCATCGCTGCGGCCGGGGGCCGGTCGGCATGGCGTCCTGGGGGCCGTGTCGTCGGCCGCCACCGGCGGGACGAGGCCCTCTCGGCGGATGGGTGGAGCCTGGATGCCGAGGAGGTCGCCGACGCCCGTCACGCCGAGGATGTACCGGACGGTCGGCGATACGGCGGGCAGCGTGAGGACGCCGCCGGCACACGTGACCAGGTGTCGGGCCCGGAGCAGGGCGCTGATTCCGTGCGCGCCGAAGAAGGTGACCTCGGACATGTCCAGCGCCACCTGCTGCGGAGCGGGGCGTGCCGCGACCAGCGCGACCATGTCGACGAGCAGGTGGGCGCTGCTCATATCGACCTCGCCGGACGCGCGGATCAATGTGATTGGTCCCGCACTCGTCGCGGCGACGCACAGAATGGGTTCGCCCGCTGGCACGAGCCGTCCGAATGGCAAGTTGTGGCCCTCAGGCCCAGAACGCTGCATTGTGTGCGACATGTTTTCTCCGGGCAGGACTCGAATTTCTGTCGCCTTCGCCACGGCAGTTGCGGCGGGACGGCCGGTCGGGCACATGTCTTGACCCGTCGTCGACGGTACCTCTTTCCCGCCTGACACGCATCACGCGGCAACCGGCTGTGAACGTCCGCCACTAAAGATCGGCTTGAGACCCGCCAGACACCTGGCACCCTTCGGCCCGCGTTGTGGTGGGCGTCGTCGGTACGTGCCGTCCCGCTTCGGTGAGCCTCAAACGCAGCAGTTCGCGCACGAGAACTTGTCCTCCGGCGAGGGCTACGGCGACGGGGATCATCAGGCTGGTCAGTGCCAGGGCGGCGACAGTCCAGCCCGGCAGCCCGGCGGCGAGCGCGACGACGGTCAGCGCGGTGAAGACGGCCAGCTTGCGGCGGGTCCGCGACAGGGGGACGAGACGTGGCGTGGCGACGGAGGACATGGACTACTCCTTGCCGAGAACTACAGGACGACAAGCTGGGTGCCGGGCCGCCCGGCGTACCGGGCGGCCCGGCGAGGTGGGATCAGGTGAGCTTGCTCTTGACCTTGTTGGCGACGCCCCGCGCCATGCCCGGGTTGGTGCCGTACAGGCGAGGATCGCCGGGTGCGAGCACCGGTTCGGGGGCGTGGGCGCGGGGGCTGTGGTCGTAGGTGAATTCGCCCTTGCCGTCCGGGGTGGGGCCGGAGGCCCAGCGGCCTTCGGCGGCGTCCTGGCCGGGGGAGAAGTCGAGGTAGGTGTAGCTGAATTCCTTGGTGAACTCCTTGGAGTCGGTGAAGGCGTCGGGCACCGGCATGTCTTCCAGGCCGTCCTGTTTGAGTTGTTCGATGGCGGCGAGCCACATGTTCTGGTGCATGGTGTCGCGGGCCAGCAGGA
>NZ_RCVI01000416.1:0-9585 GCF_003667455.1 Micromonospora sp. CV4
GCCCGCCGGTCCGGCAGCGGGTGCCCGGGGCCAGCCTGAGCGCCGCCTCCGCGCCGGTCGGGCCGGTGGACGCCACCGGCGCCGACCCGGCCGCCGCCCGCGCGCTCGTCGAGGCGTACCAGTCCGGCGTACGACGGGCCGAGCTGAACGCCGCTGCCCCCGGCAACGGTGACCTCGCCGGGCACTGGCCGACGGGGACCGTCGCCGACACCGCCGGCCCGACCGGGGCGACGCCGGGCCGGCCCCTGCTGAGCCGGCGGGTGCCCGGGGCGAACGTCACCGCCACCCCGCCCGCCCAGCCGGCCAGCTCGCACCTCGGCGACCCGGCCGAGGTCCGCGATCTCCTCAACGATTTCGAGGCGGGCGTCGCCCGCGCTCTTCGCGAAGTCAGCCCAGACCGCCGGAACGAAGAAGGATCATCACGGTGACCAGCCCCTTTCTGCACGACAACGTCGACCACCAGAGCCAGTCCGGCGCCGCCGCCGGGGACCTCAGCCCGGAGGCCCGCACGTTCAACTGGCTGCTGGACTCCTTCACCTCCAGCACGGCCGGGGTGCTGGAGGCGATAGCGGTCTCCTCGGACGGGTTGCTGATGGCCATGTCGGCGATCAAGGACCGGTCCAACGCGGAGCGGCTCGCCGCCGTGGTCTCCGGCATGACCAGCCTCGCCGGCGGGGCGGCCAGTTGGTACGCCCTCGGCGGCCTCAACCGGGTCATCGTCGACATGGCCGACGGTTACCTGCTGATCAGCGCGATCAGCAGTGGATCCGTGCTCGGTGTGGTCGCGGACCGGTCGGCGAACCTGGGCACGGTCGCGTACGAGATGACGCTCTTCGCCGGACGGGCCGGCGGCGCCCTCACGCCGCGGCTGATCGTCGAGCTGAAGAACGCCGTCCAGCAATGACCCGGGACGTCGCCGGTGAGGATCCGGACCCGGGGCCTGGCGCCCGGATCCGTCCCTACCTGCGCGCGGCGCCCTCGACCGAGGGCGGCGGGTCGGCGGAACCAGCGACGGAGGCGGGCGCCGGCTGGCCGGCGGGTCCCCGGCCGTTCGTGCTCACCTCCGGACGGGTGGCGGGCGCCGACCCGGCGATCGGGCTGGAGACGCAGGTGACCGTCCGTCCGGACACCGGCCCGTGGACCGCCCCGCCGCCCGCTCCCCTGGCACCGGAGCTCATGGCGATCATCGCGCTCTGCGCCGAGCCCATCTCGGTGGCCGAGCTCTCGGCACGGACCCGGTTGCACTTCGGCGTGACCCGGGT
Source organism: Micromonospora sp. CV4 (assembly GCF_003667455.1). Lineage (NCBI taxonomy): Bacteria > Bacillati > Actinomycetota > Actinomycetes > Micromonosporales > Micromonosporaceae > Micromonospora > Micromonospora sp. CV4. The sequence continues at coordinate 1,263 of NZ_RCVI01000416.1, forward strand.
CCTGGTGGGCGACCTGCGTGCCGCCGGGCACCTGGACGTGCACGTCACCGACGCCGACCACGCCTACGACCCCGACCTCATCCTGCGAGTGATTGATGGACTCCGTGCGATCTCCTGAATGGCCGGTCGCCCCGCTCGGGGGACTCGCCGGCAACAGCGCCGCCGCCCGCTACGGCACCACGCCGGGCATCGGCCCGGTGCTCGGGCGCACCGGCCCGCCACCGGCCGTGCCACCTCCCCCGTACCGACCGCCGGCCAGCAGCGGGGCGACGCCACCGCCGGCCCACCGGCCGCCGGCCGCGCCACCCGTTCCGGTCAAGCTCCTGATCGCGGGCGGGTTCGGGGTCGGGAAGACCACCACGGTCGGGGCGATCTCCGAGATCGCGCCGCTGACCACCGAGGCCGAGATGACCAGCGCCGGGATCGGGGTGGACGACCCGGGCAGCCGGTCGAGCAAGACCACCACCACCGTGGCGATGGACTTCGGTTGCGTGACCATCGACCGAAGCCTGAAGCTGTACCTGTTCGGCACTCCCGGGCAGGCACGGTTCGGCTTCATGTGGGACGACCTCGCCCGGGGCGCGCTCGGCGCGCTGGTGGTGGTCGACAGCGCCCGGTTGGACGACTGCTTCCCGGCGATCGACTTCTTCGAGCGGGCCGGCCTGCCGTTCGTGGTCGGGGTCAACGCCTTCGACGGACGGGTGGCCCTGGAGCTGGGTGAGATCCGGTGGGCGCTGGCCATCGGAGATCATGTACCTCTGGTGCAGTTCGACGCCCGGGACCGGCTCTCGGTGCGGGACGCCCTGCTGGTCGTCCTGGACCGTGCGCTGGACCGGGCCACCCGGGACAGGAGGGCCTGAGCCGACCGGCTCCGGCCGTGGCGGGAAGGGGTGATCTGGTGAGGGGCGACCTGGACGAGACGCTGGCCCGGCTGGCCCGGCGCGAGGAGGCGCTGCGTCGGCGGGCCCACGATCGCGACGAGCACGCATCGCCGGGTCCGGCCGGTGGACCGGCCGACCCGGGCGGTGGCCGCACCGACGCCCGAAACGGCGGGCCGGGGCGGCACGCGGGGCGGGACACCCCCGGCGAGGTCTCCGGCTGGGGCCCGGTCGAGGAGGTGGCCGAGGCGGTACGCCAGGTCGTCGGCGCTCACCCGGGGCTGGCGGTGACCGTCCGTGTCGAGCACGGCGGGCGGACGTACCCGCTGCTGATCTCCTGGGACGGTCCGCACGTCACGGTCGGTCCGGAGCCCTCGGCGGCCCCGGTGGAGCCCCCGCCGGCCTGGCCGCTGTCCGGCCGGACGGTGCCGGCCTGGGCTCCCGGCCCGAACGGTCTGACCCCGGACCCGGCCGCCCGGCTGGCCGAGCTGATCCGGCGGGACCCGTCGCTGCTGGACGAGTTGGATCCCCGGCGCTGACCGCGGGACTGGCTGACGGCGGCTACGGTCGGGCGGTGGCCCAACCCGACCTGACTCTCACGGCGAGCCTGCGGCCGGCGGCGCTGGACGCCCGGCGCGGCGTCGTCCGGCTGCACCCGGAGGTGCTGACCGCGCTGGGGCTGCGCCCCGGCGACCCGGTCCGGCTGGTCGGCCGACGGGAGACGGCCGGCATCGTTGCGGCGGCCGGGCCGGGCGCGGGCGCCGCCCTGCTGTACGCCGACGACCTGACGCTGGGCAACCTCGGCCTGCACGACGGCGGCCAGGTACGGGTGATCCCGGCGTCGCTGATCCCGGCGAGCCGGGTGACCCTGGCCGGGCCGGTGGAGGTGGTGGCGGCGGTCAGCCCGGAGATGCTCCGGCTCGCTCTGCTGGGCAAGGTCGTCACGCCCGGCGACGACGTTTCGCTGTTGCCGCAGGACGTGCTGCCGGACGCCTCGGTGCGCAGCCTGATCGAGGCGGCCCGACGCAGCCTCGCCAACACGGTCGGGTTCGCCTGGACCAGCACCCTGCTCACCGTGGTCGCGGTCGAGCCGGCCGCCGGCGCGCTGATCACGATGGACACGCTGGTCGGCTGGGAGCACGGCCCGGTCACGCACGGCGCTGTTCCCGGCCGGCTCACCCCGGCGGAACGGCCCCCCGGCGGGCACCGGCCGGCTGCGGCTCCGACCGATGCGGCCGTGGACCCGCTGGAGGAGGACGACGCGCCCGACGTCGACGAGCTGCCCGGGCTGCGGGCCCAGGCCGAGGAGCTGACCGAGCTGCTCGACCTCGGCTTCCACCATCGGGAGGTGCTGGGCCGGCTGGGCACCACCGTCTCGCTGGGAGTGCTGCTCGGTGGACCGGCCGGCTCCGGCAAATCGGCCCTGGTCCGGGCGGTCGCGGCCCGGGTCGGCGCCCGCGTCCACCCGCTCTGGGCACCCGAGGTCGCCGCGCTGGCCAACCAGGCCGCCGCCGACCGGCTTCGTGCCGTGGCGGCGGCGGTCCGCGCCGGCGGGCCGGCGGTGCTGCTGGTCACCGATGTGGAGGCCCTGGCCCCGGCGGACGAGCCCGGCCCGGTGGCGACCGTGTTCCGCCAGGTGCTCGCGGAGACCGTCCGCTCCGGTGCCGCCGTGGTGTGCACCACCGGCCGGCCGGAGGCGGTCGACCCGGCGCTGCGCGCGCCGGATCTGCTGTCCCTGCGGATCAGCATCCCCCTGCCCGACCCGGCGCTGCGCCGCGAGCAGCTCACCGTGCTGACCCGGCAGGTGCCGCTGGCGGACGACGTCCGGCTGGACGAGGTGGCCGGGCGTACCCCCGGATTCGTCGCGGCGGACCTGGCGGCGCTGGTCCGGGAGGCTGGGGTACGGGCGGCGCTGCGGCAGAAGTCGGCCGAGACGCCGACCGTGTCGATGGCCGACTTCACGGCCGCTCTGGAGGTGGTCCGGCCGACGACGATGGCCGCGTCCACGCTGGAGCTGGCCTCGGTGACCCTGGACGACGTGGGTGACCTGGCCGAGGTGAAGCAGACGCTGAGCGAGTCGGTGCTGTGGCCGCTGACCTACCCGGACACCTTCGCCCGGCTCGGCGTGCAGCCGCCGCGCGGTGTGCTGCTCTACGGGCCGCCGGGCTGCGGCAAGACGTATCTGGTCACCGCGCTCGCCGGCTCGGGTCGGGCGAACGTGCTCTCGGTGAAGGGCGCGGAGCTGCTCTCCAAGTGGGTGGGCGAGAGCGAACGCGCGGTCCGTGAGTTGTTCCGCCGGGCCCGGGAGGCCGCCCCGACGCTGATCTTCCTGGACGAGGTGGACGCGCTGGCGCCCGTCCGTGGCCAGGCCTCCGACGGGGGGACCACGGACCGGGTGGTCGCGGCGCTGCTCACCGAGCTGGATGGTGTGGAGACGCTGCGCAACGTGGTGGTGGTCGGCGCGACGAACCGGCCGGACCTGGTCGACCCGGCGCTGCTGCGGCCGGGCCGGCTGGAACGGCTGGTCTACGTGCCCCCGCCGGACGGCGCGGCCCGGGCGGACATCCTGCGGGCCGCGTCCCGGAACGTGCCGCTGGCGCCGGACGTCGACCTGGCCGCACTCGGCGGGGAGCTGGACGGATTCTCCGCGGCCGACTGTGCGGCGCTGCTCCGGGAGGCGGCGCTGGCCGCGATGCGGGAGTCGTTGGCGGCGGCCACGGTCACCGCCGCGCACGTCGCCACGGCGCGACGCCGGGTCCGTCCGTCGCTGGACCCGGCCCAGGTCGCCTGGCTGGCCGCGTACGCGGCCGAGCGAGGGTGACCGGACCAAACTGATCCGCGAGTCAACCTTCCGTCGCACCCAGGGTGTTCCTAGGACGTCACATTCCTCAGTGGAGTTATCCACAACGACGTCAGGCGGTGTTTCTTGCGCAAGCTGCTTTCGCTCCTCCTCGTTCCCCTGGTGGCGGCGGCCACCCTCACCACGGTCGGTTCGCCGGCAGCGGCCCATCCGGCGAAGCCGTTCCCGGCCCGGATCGCCCTGCCCAACGGGTTCACCCCCGAAGGGCTGACGATCGGACGGGGCACCACCGTGTACGTCAGCTCGATTTTGGATGGTGCGGTGTGGCGCGGTGACTTACGTACCGGCCGTGGCTCGGTGCTGATCCCGGCCGTGCCGGGCAAGGACAAGGCCGGCCTGAAGCTCGACCAGCAGGGCCGGCTGTGGACCGCCGACTTCTCCGGTGGCGGCGCCAGCGTCTACGACGCCGGGACCGGCAAGCTGCTGGCCCACTACCAGTTCGCCGACGAGCCGGGCAGCTACGTCAACGACCTGGTGATCACCAAGCGGGCGGTCTACTTCACCGACTCCGGCAAGCAGGTGCTGTACGTGGTGCCGCTCGGCCACGGTGGCCGCCTGCCGGCCGCCACGGCGTTCCGGGTGCTGTCGCTCAGCGGACCGGCTGCGACGCCGGACGCCTACCACAACGGGATCGTGGAACTGCCGGACGGGGACCTGCTGGTCGCGCAGATGCTGCCCGGCCGGCTGGTACGCATCGACCCGCGCACCGGCCACAGCCGCCTCGTCGACCTGGGCGGATACTCGGTGGAGCGGGCCGACGGCCTGGTGCTGCGCGGTCACACCCTCTACGTCATCCGCAACCTGACCAACGTCATCGCGGTGGTCCGACTCAACGGTGGGTACACCGCCGGGGTGGTGCAGCGGGAGATCACCGGCCCGGAGCTGCGGTCGCCGGCCACCGGTGACCTGCTCGGTTCGGCGTTGTACGTGGTGAACGGCCGGTTCGACGTGGAGTCCACGCCGGACACCGACTACGACATCGTCCGGGTGCGGGCCTGATCCACTGGTCGGCGGCGACCCCGTCGGGGGTTGCCGCCGGCCGTCAGTCGGTCGGGAGCAGCGGACCGAGTGGGCCGAGGTCCAGATTGAGGTCCTCCGGGGCCAGACCGAAGTGGTCGCGTAGCCCGACCATCTGCTCCTCCAACGCCATCAGCGTCACCCCGATCCGCTCGATCTGCTCCTCGGTCAGGTCACCGAGGTCGACCCGGCGCAGCGCCTGCCGCTCCATCAGCTGCCGCAGCAACTCGACGATCGTGAGCACCAGGCTGGCCAGCCCTCGCTCGACCGAGTCGCGGTCCACCGCGATCCGACGGTCCAGCGGCGTGACCCGGGGCGGCTGCCACGACTCCCCGCCCAGCGCGGCGGCCAGGTCCGCCGCCTCGCTCCGCCCGGTCATCCGGCGTGCTCCGGCGGGGGCAGCGCGCCGACCGAGGCGACCAGCGCACGCAAGGAGATCCGGACGAGGTCCACGTCGGCGATGGCCAGGGTGAGGTCGCCGCTGATCACGACCCCGGTGGCGAGCACCCGGTCGAGCAGGTCCACCAGGGCGACCGGCCGGTAGGCCAGCGGATCGTCCGCGCTGCTCGGTGCGAGCGCGGACGTCACCACGGCTCCCGCACGGTGAGCGCCGGCTCCGGCCGTTCCGCGACGAAGGAGTACGCCGGCCACGGCCCGGTCAGCTCCAGCCGGATCTCCGGATGCCGAGCGCCCAACGCGTCGACGAGGTCGGTGAAGCCGGACAGCGCCACTAGGTCCACCAGGTACGCCCCGTTGAGCACCATCGGGGTGGACGCCCCGGAGAGTCGTCGGTCCTGCGGCGCGTGCCGCCGGCCCGCCACGGCCAGCTCGCACAGCGCGGCGTGCACCGCGTCCGCCGCCGCGGTCGCCGCCTGCTGACCCTCCTCCCGGGCGGTCAACTGCGCCCGCCGCCGCCGCAGGTACGCCGTCCCCACACCGCCGGCCCCGACAGGTTCGGCGCTCGCGGTGGCCACGCCCGGCACCAGGTAACCCTTCACACCCCACTCGCCGCGTCCGGTGAGACGGTCCAGGGTGGCGACCAACTCGGCCCGGCGGGCGGCGAGTGACCCGGCCACGCGTTCGTCGTCGGTGTGCACGGTGGCGAGCCGGGCCGGCACCACCGGCCCCCGACGGGCCAGCGCCTCGACCACGCCGTGGTGCGCCCGGGCCGCCCGCTCCAGCCACGCCAGGTCCTCCAGGTTGCGGCGCAGCGGCTGCTCGCCGTACTCGTCCAGCGGCGCGGTGCTGACCACGGCGACCAGGCCGGCGGCGGACACCGCCCGGACCGGCGCGCCGTCCATCCCGGCGATCACCGCCAGCGCCGCCGGATCGGCGTCCCGGACCACGCCGTGCAGCCAGGCCCCGGCGACCGGGGCGGGCCGGTCAGCGGCCACCTCAACCGTCGAACTCATTCCACTCCTCCAACTCGGCGTCCCGGCGGCGCGCCCGGGCCGCCACCCGGGGCCGGCGCTCCGCCTCGACCTGCTCCGGGTCACGCGGTCCCGGCTCCACCGGTGGCCGAGCCCGCGAGCTGAGCCACGGGTCGTGCTCCCACCAGTCGATGCCGATCTGCCGGGCGGTGTCGACCGACGCGATGACCAGCCGCAGTTTCAGCGTCAGCAGCTCGATGTCGAGCAGGCTGACCCGGATGTCACCGGCGATCACGATGCCCCGGTCGAGCACCCGCTCCAGGATGTCGCCCAGGTTGGCCGGCTCGTGGCCGGCGGGCAGGACCTGGCCGGAGTTCTGCACCACCGACGGCGGCTGCGCAGCGGTCATTTCAGCCCACCTCACCCTTCCCGCGCTGGTAGCGCCGCACCCGCCGGTAGCCGAGCAGACCACCCTCGATGTCCAGCTCCACCTCGTAGAGGCCGAGCAGATCGACGGAGGCGGGAATCCGGTGCGCCTCCACCAGCTCCACCCCGACCAGCCAGCCGTCCTCGGTGGCCTCCAGCGACGTGGTCCCGGACGGCTCCCGTCCGGTCACCTCGACCAGCTGCCGCAGCCCCGCCCGAGCCGCCTCGGCCGCCGACACCGGCTCGACGTACTCGTCGTCGGGATGGTCCTCGGCAGCCGGATCACGCCGTCGAGCCCGGACGCCTTCGTCGGTCATCGCGCGCACCTCCCTCGCGTGCCGGACCACGCCGGGCCGGGCGGGGCCGCGCTCCGGCTGGGCCGGCGCCTCCGGTCAGCCGGTTCAGGACCCGCTGCTCGGCCCGGTCGCGTTCCTCGGCGCTCAGTTCACCGGCGGCCGCCGCCGCGTCCAACTCCTCCAGCTCGCGCCGGACGTTCACCGGGTTCCGCTGCCGCGACTCGGCCTCCCGGGCAACCACCCCGACCACCGCGGTCAGGCCGCGCACCGGCGCGTACGGCAGGGTCAGCAGCGCCCAGAGCAGGTCCACCGGTCAGCCCGCCAGTTGGTGCGCGCTGACGAAGTCGTACGGGGCGAGCGGGCCGAGCAACCGCATTCGCAGCAGGCCCCGACGGTGCTGCGCGTACTCCTCCAGGGCGTCGACCAGGGCGGCCTCCTGGTCCGTGTCGACCAGCAGCGCCAGGTGCGCCGCGTCCAGCTCGTGGCTGGGAGGGCGCAGTTGGGCGGACACGACGTACTCGGCCGTGGCGTCGAGCAGGCGCCGGTTCTCCGCCTCCCGGCGCAGCTCCACCGCCTGGCTGATCAGCTCCCCGAGCCGGATCCGTGGCTCGCGGCTGGCCGCCTCGGACCGGCCGCGTACCTGCTCGGCGAGCCCGGCGGCGGTCGGATTCTCGTCGAGCACCCCACGCAGCAGCGTCCGCTCGTCGAAGCGACCGTGCACCACGTACTGCACCCGGCCCTCCAACTCGGCGAGCGCGGCGGCGAACCGGTCGTGGTGCGGCCGGAGCAGGTCGACCACCGCGTCCGGCCCGGTGACCACGGTGCCGAACCGCACCGGCAGCACCGGCGCCACCGCCGCCGTCCCGTCCAGCAGCTCCTGGTACGCCCGCAGGTCCGCCGAGCGGCCCAGCGGCGCGTCCAACGGCACCTCACTGACCAGGGCTCCGAGGTCGCCGTGCCGGATCACCGCCACCTCGCCGGGTGGTTCGCCGACCCCGGCGGCGTCGGGCGTCGCCTCCACGTCGGCCGGCACGAAGCCGTAGATGAACAGTCCCGTCTCGTCCGCCACGTCAACCCCTCCCGAGGTCCCGCACGTTGCCGGTGACCTCCCCGACCGAGTCGGTGACGTCCCGGACGGCGCCGGTGACACCGCCGACCAGGCCGGCCAGTCCCTCACCCTCCTCCGGGGCGATGTCCAGCCGGTCGACCGCTTCGGCGAACCGCAGGTACGTCTCGATGCTCGCCACCACCACCCGGGCGTTGATCTCCACCAGGGGAATGCCGACGACGCCGACGGTCACCTGCGCGTCGATCACCACGCCCTTGTCGAGCACGGTCTCCACCACGTCGGCGAGCCCGCCGGCGGCGGAGCCCACGCGTTCCAGGGCCCCGCCGGCACCGCCCTCGTCGGATACGAGCGTCACTCGTCCTCCTCCCGGCGGCGGCGCACCACGGGCCGGCGCGGCGGTTCCGGTC
>NZ_RCVI01000417.1:0-9382 GCF_003667455.1 Micromonospora sp. CV4
GCGGGCGGGCCAGCGGGCGGGGGCGAGCCGGCCGCTGCACGGGGACGAACGCCGCAGGGCGCCCGACCAACCGGTCGGGCGCCCTGCGGAAGTGGTGCGGGTGATGCTGGTGTTATCGGGTGACGCTGCGGCGGCGACCCACGCCGGCCACCAGCGCGACCGCGATCGCGGCCACGACGACCTGCACGAGCAGCTCGCCCCAGTCGATGCCGTTGGTCTCGGTCGCGATGCCGATCGCCCGCGCCAGCACGGTGCCCAGCAGGGCCGCGCCGACACCGATCAGCATGTGCAGCCACATGGGCATGTTCTGGCGGCCCGGAACGACCAGGCGGCCCAGCGCGCCGACGATGAGACCAACAACAAGCGCAGTGATGATGCCCCACACGGTGAGCTCCACGATCGCCCTCCTTCAAAGAATGTCTGCCACACGATGTGTGTTTCCTGTCGTGACCGCTAAGTGCCCGACCCACCGAAAATCCAAACCGACTCACTTGCAGAGGCGACGGTGACCGTCAATGCGGTCCGACTGCGTCGATTGGCACGGGGGCGCATCCACACAGGTCACCGGCACTGCCGTCGGGTCACCCGCCGCCGGCGCGGCTCGAAAATTCCTTCACCCGCCGCCCAGTCGCGCCGCTGGAGACCGCGCTCCGGCCGGTTCGGCACGCCGCCGAGGCACGGCGAGCAAGAGGGCACCGCGAGCAAGAAGGCACCGCGAGCAAGAACGCACCACGAGCAAGAACGCACCACGAGCAAGAACGCACCACGAGCAAGAACGCACCACGAGCAAGAACGCACCACGAGCAAGAACGCACCACGAGCAAGAAGGCATCACGAGCAAGAGGTCGCGGTCCGCGACAGGGGGACCGCCACCGGGGTACGGCGGACGGCCGGCGCCCCGTCGAGCATTCGGCCTTTCGCGACCGACCCGGCCGGGGCACCGGCCGTGTTCGTCTGTCAGCGCCGGCGCACCGGCGTCGGTGTCACTTCTTGCCGGCGGCCTTGCCGTCGCCGGAGTCGGAGGAGAGGGCGGCGATGAAGGCCTCCTGCGGAACCTCGACCCGGCCGACCATCTTCATCCGCTTCTTGCCTTCCTTCTGCTTCTCCAGCAGCTTGCGCTTACGGCTGATGTCACCGCCGTAGCACTTGGCGAGCACGTCCTTGCGGATCGCCCGGATGGTCTCGCGGGCGATGACCCGGCTGCCGATGGCCGCCTGGATCGGCACCTCGAACTGCTGGCGCGGGATCAGGGTGCGCAGCTTGGCGGCGATGGTGACGCCGTAGTTGTACGCCTTGTCCTTGTGCACGATGGCGCTGAACGCGTCCACCGGCTCGCCGTGCAGCAGGATGTCCACCTTCACCAGGTCGGACGCCTGCTCGCCGGAGGGCTCGTAGTCCAGCGAGGCGTAGCCCTTGGTCCGGCTCTTCAACTGGTCGAAGAAGTCGTAGATGATCTCCGCGAGGGGCAGTGTGTAGCGCAGCTCCACCCGGTCGGCGGAGAGGTAGTCCATGCCGAGCAGGCTGCCCCGCCGGCCCTGGCAGAGCTCCATCACCGCGCCCACGTAGTCGTTGGGCGTCAGCACGGTGGCGCGGACCACCGGCTCGTACACCTCGGCGATCTTGCCGGTGGGGTACTCGCTCGGGTTGGTCACGACGATCTCCTCGCCGTCGTCCGTGATGGCCCGGTAGACGACGTTCGGCGCGGTGGAGATCAGGTCGAGGTTGTACTCGCGCTCCAGCCGCTCCCGGATGATCTCCAGGTGGAGCAGGCCGAGGAAGCCGCAGCGGAAGCCGAAGCCGAGCGCGCCGGAGGTCTCCGGCTCGTAGTCCAGCGCGGCGTCGTTGAGCTTGAGCTTGTCCAGTGCCTCGCGCAGGTTGGGGTAGTCGGACCCGTCGATCGGGTAGAGGCCGGAGTAGACCATCGGCTTCGGGTCCTTGTAGCCACCCAGCGCCTCGGCGGCCGGCCGGCTGTTGATGGTGACCGTGTCACCCACCCGGGACTGCCGGACGTCCTTCACGCCGGTGATGAGATAACCGACCTCGCCGACGCCGAGCGCCTCGGCCTTCACCATCTCCGGCGAGATGACACCGATCTCCAGCAGCTCGTGCACCGCCCCGGTGGACATCATCTTGATCCGGTCCCGGGCGCTGATCCGGCCGTCGACGACCCGGACGTAGGTGACGACGCCGCGGTAGACGTCGTACACCGAGTCGAAGATCATCGCTCGGGCGGGCGCGTCGGCGTCGCCGGTCGGCGGGATGAACTGCCGGACGATCTCGTCCAGCAGGTGCGGCACGCCCTCGCCGGTCTTGCCGGAGACGCGGATGCAGTCGGCCGGGTCGCCGCCGATGAGGTGGGCCAGCTCCTCGGCGTACTTCTCCGGCTGGGCGGCCGGCAGGTCGATCTTGTTGAGCACCGGGATGATGCGCAGGTCGTTCTCGAGCGCCAGGTAGAGGTTCGCCAGGGTCTGCGCCTCGATGCCCTGCGCGGCGTCGACCAGCAGCACGGCACCCTCGCAGGCGGCCAGCGACCGGGACACCTCGTAGGTGAAGTCGACGTGCCCCGGGGTGTCGATCATGTTGAGCACGGCGTGCTCGCCGGTCCGCTCGCCCTCGCGGATGGTCCACGGCATCCGGACGGCCTGGCTCTTGATGGTGATGCCGCGCTCGCGCTCGATGTCCATCCGGTCCAGGTACTGGGCGCGCATCTGCCGGGGGTCGACCACGCCGGTGAGCTGCAGCATCCGGTCGGCCAGGGTCGACTTCCCGTGGTCGATGTGGGCGATGATGCCGAAGTTCCGGATGCGACCGGGGTCGGTGGCACCAGGAGCATTCGCGCCGGGATCGAGCTTCGGTGGCACAGCGGTCCGTTCTGGTCGGCTGACGTGAACAGGCCGGCGCGCCGCCGACCCCCTCTATGTTCCCACGCCGCCAGGGTGCCCCCGCTGTGCGGGCGATGGATCGTCCGGCGGAGCGCCCGCGCCGGTCACTCCACCGGCGGCTCCACGAAGAGCGCGGCCAGCCGCGGCAGCCGTCGGCGGGCCTCCTCCTCGTCGTCGAAGTCCCAGAAGTCGTTGAGGTCCGGCGCGCGCACCGGGTCCCGGTCCGCGGGCAGCTCCGACGCGGTGGCCTTGCGGTACGCGTCCCAGGGCACAGTCAGCATCTGCTCGGCGGAGAACTCCTCCCCGCTGAGCGACGCGGCCCGCACCTGGGGCAGCTCGGCCAGCGAGTCCGGGTCGGCGACCGCGCGGGCGAAGACCGCCCGGCCCTGGGTCATCAGCCAGCCCCGGAAGTGCTCGAAGCCGTCCGCCGACGCCCCGCCGTTGATCAGGTACGCGGCCCCCCACAGATCCGCCTTGTGCGAGGCGGCCAGCACCCGCGTCTGGTGCCGGGCGTACCCGACGATGTCCTCCGGGTCGCGCTCGGCGAGCAGCGCCACGGCGCGCGCGGCCACCGGGCCCGGCTCTCCCCCGCCGCCGGCCCGGGCCTCGTCGATCAGCTGCCAGAAGTCCTCGGTCCTCATGGCTTGGCAGTCTGGCAGTGTCGGCGCGCGCTGTGCACGTACCCCGGGGCAGCATGGTGGGGTGTCCCCGCCGTCGCTGCCTCCGGTGCCGTACCACGCGAGCGCGCTGCGTCCGTCGTGGCCGGCGCTGCCGGCGGCGCTGCGGGCCGCGATCGCCGACCGGCTCGGCGCGCCGGTGGTCACCGCCCGGGTGGCCGGCGCGGGCTTCACCCGGGGTTTCGCCGCCGTGCTCGACACCGCCGACGGCGGCCGGGCCTTCGTGAAGGCCGCGTCCGCCGTCGAGCAACCGCGCCTGGTCGACTCGTACGCCCGGGAGGCCGCGATCCTCGACCGGCTGCCGGCCGGCCTACCGGCGCCCCGCCCGCGGTGGACCCTGTACGAGGTCGGCTGGTTCGTGCTCTGCACCGACGCCGTCGACGGCCACACCCCGCGGCTGCCCTGGGCGCCGGCCGAGCTGGACGCCACGCTCGCCGGGTACGCCGAGGTCGCCGCCGCGCTGGCCGACCCGCCAGCCGGGCTGACCGCGCTCGGGCTGCCGCACCTGGCCGACCTGGCCCGGTCGGACATCCTCTGGTGGGAGGAGGTCGCGGCCGACCGGGAGCCGCCGCCGGCGCTGCCCGAGCCCGTGCGCGGCCGACTGCCCGAGCTGGCGGCGCTGGAGTCCCGCCTCCCCCGGTACGCCGCCGGGGCGACCGGCCTGACCCACGGTGACCTGCGGGTGGACAACGTCCTCATCGACGCGGACGGCCGGGCCTGGTTCTGCGACTGGACCTGGGTGTGTCACGGGCCGGCCTGGTTCGACCTGGCCGGTCTGCTGCTCACCGCGTACGCCGGCGGCCTGGACGCGGACCGGCTCTTCACGGCGCATCCGGTGACCGCGGGCGCGCCCCCGGACGCGCTGGACGCCACCCTGGCCGCGCTGGCCGGCTACTTCCTCACCGGCGCCGCCGCGGCCCCGGGAACGGCCTCGCCGCACCTGCCCGCGCACCAGCGGTGGAGCGGCGAGCAGGCGCTCGACTGGCTCGCCCACCGCCAGGGCTGGCGGTGACCGGCGGGAGCATCCGGGGGCGTAGTGTGATCGCCGGCGGGCCGGGATTCGGCCGCGCGGTGGTCGGGCCGTTTTGGCTCGTCCCGGGCGACCTGGTAACCTGGCTCTTCGCGCAGCGATGACGCATGTTCGTCATCCCGCGCACCTAAGCTGACCAACCCGAGCTATCAAGACGAGGCTGTCGCGTGGCGAACATCAAGTCCCAGATCAAGCGCAACCGGCAGAACGAGAAGGCCCGGCTGCGCAACAAGTCGGTCAAGTCGTCGCTGAAGACCGCCGTCCGGAAGTTCCACGAGGCTGCTGAGGCCGGTGACGTCGAGAAGGCCACCGCGCTGATGCTGGAGGCCTCGCGCAAGCTGGACAAGGCGGTCAGCAAGGGCGTGATCCACTCCAACCAGGCCGCGAACCGCAAGTCCGCGATCGCCAAGCGCGTGGGGTCGCTCTCCGCCTGACGACTCTTCCGTCAGACTGATTCGGAAAGCCCCGGACCTCGGTCCGGGGCTTCCGTGTGTCCGGAGCAGTCGCCTGCCGCGCACTTCCCACGATCATCGACCTGGACCCCTGCAGGGAAAGCGCCCCTGGAGGGGCCGTCCCGCTCCAAGATCTACTGCGACTGGGTGGGTGGGCGTGTCGGGGCGTCGCTGCGCGGGGTCGGCGCGTCCACCGTGACGATGACGCCGGGCACGCTGTGCGTGATCCATTCCACCCGGGCCCGCCCGACCACCGGTTCCATCTGCCGGCGGAAGCGGTCCCGTTCCTGCTCGGGCACGAGCGCGGCGGACCGCACCACGATCGCGGCCACCATGTCGTTGAGCTTCACCATCGCCGCCACCACGGCGGGCAGCACCAGCACGGCCCACCAGGTGACCAGTTCGGCGAGGGCGAGCAGCACGGCCAGCGCGACCGTGCCCTCGAAGAAGAGGAAGCAGAGCACGCCACCGGGGTTGACGAACCGCAGGCCGAGGAGCCGGGCGTAGAGCGGCCGGTAACGGTCCTCGTCGGCGGGGAGGGTGGCCCACGCCGTGCGGTTCGGCCCGGTCACCGGGTGCTGCCCTGCCGTGCCGCCGCGACCGAGAAGACAGCGCGTTCCAGGGCGTACGCCCGGTCGTCCGAGCCGCCCTTGACGGCCGCGTTGCACTCGGCGGCGACCTGCATGGCCCGGACCAGCCCTTCGGGCGTCCAGCCGCGCCCCTGCCGCTGCGCCCGCTCGATCTTCCAGGCCGGCATGCCGAGGCTGCTGGCGAGCTGGTACGGGTTGCCCCGCCCGGCCGACGCCACCCGGGCCACCGTGCGTACGCCGTCGGCCAGGGCGTCGGCGATGGGCACCGGGTCCACCCCGACGTGCAGGGCCCAGCGCAGCGCCTCCAGCGCGGCCGGCACGTCCCCGACCATGGTGGCGTCCGCCACGGTGAAGCCGCTCACCTCGACCCGGCCCCGGTAGTAGCGGGCGACCGTGTCGGCGCCGATCCGGCCGTCGGTGTCGGCGATCAGTTGGGAGCAGGCGGCGGCAAGCTCGCGCAGGTCGTTGCCGACCGCCGCGATCAGTGCTTCGGCGGCGTCGTCGGTGCACCTGCCGCCAGCCCGGCGGATCTCGTCGCGGACGAAGGCCAGCCGGTCGCGGTGCCCCTTGAGCTTGGCCGCCGGGATCACCGTCGCGCCCGCCGCCCGCAGCCCGTCGGCGAACGCCTTGCCCTTGGCGCCGCCCAGGTGCAGCACGAGCAGTTGGACGTCCGGATCGGGATTCTTCGCGTACGCCAGCAGCGCGGTGACCAGGTCCTTGCGGGCGTCCTGGCCGGAGCGCAGGATGAGCAGCCGCCGCCCGCCGAACAGCGACGGGCTGAGCATCTCGGCGATCTCGCCGACGGTGAGCGCGCTGGCCTGGTACTCGCGGACGTCCACATCGGGGTCGACGCTGCGGACCCTCGCGACAGCTTCGGTCACCGCTCGCGTGGCGAGCAACTCCTCATCACCGAGGACGAGCAGAATGGGGGCGAGGCTGGCGGGGGTCACGCCGCCCATATTCGCACGGCCCACGCCGGGAACGTGCCTGGTCATTCGCCCCTCAGTCGGCGGAGCCCGCAGTCAGTGCAAATCCCGACATTCACCACAATCCACTGCGTAATTCTTAATACGCCCAGCATTGGCACCGTTGATCGCGCAATTTCCACCACGAGTCGGGCCGGCCTCCTTTCCGCTCCCCTCAGGTTCGTCGACCCGGGGGCACGCCCCGGCGGACCACCGCCAGGCCCTCCCCCGCCCGGATCGCCGCCAGATCACCGTCGGTGTCGGTGCGCAGGACCCGGGCGCCGCCCCTGCTGAGCCGGGCGAGCAGCCCCGGATTCGGGTGCCCGTAGGTGTTGCCGGTGCCGACCGGCACCAGCGCGACGGCTGGCCGAACCGCGTCGAGGAAGCCCGGATCCTGATAGGCCGAACCATGGTGGGCGACCTTCAGCACGTCCGCGCGCAACTGCCCCGGCGCCGCCCGCGCCAGCACCGCGTGCTGTTCCTCGGTCTCCGCGTCGCCGGGCAGCAGGATCCGCACCCCGGCCACCGTGGCGAGCAGCACCAGTGAGTTGTTGTTCGGGTCGGACCTGGTCCCCGCCAGCGGGTACGGCGGGCCGAGCACGAGCAGGTCGACCCGGCCGACCGGATGGCGGGCACCGGCGACGGTGGTCAACAGCGCGGCCCGACCGGTGGTCGCCGACGCCCGAACCAGCTCCAGCCCGCCCTCCGGATCCCTGGACGGCGGGGTCAGCACCGCGCCCACCCGGCGCCCCCGGAACACCCCGGCCACCCCACCCACGTGGTCGGCGTGGAAATGGCTGACCACCAGCAGCGGCACCTCCCGGACGCCGAGCCGACGCAGGCAGCCGTCCACCGCCGCCGGCTCCGGCCCGGCGTCCACCACCACGGCGCGACCGGCGGCGACCGGCAGCACCAGGGCGTCGCCCTGACCCACCGCGCAGGCCACCACCACCCAGCCGGACGGCGGCCAGCCGGCGGCCACGAGCCGGACCGGAAGGGAGCCCAGCAGCGCGGCCACCGCGACCACCGCCACCAGCCGGCGCACCAACGGGCGGCGCACCGCGACCAGCAGCGCCACGGTCAGCCCGGCCAGCAGCAGGGCACCCCACACCCCACCGGGCCACGGCAGCGTGCCGGCCGGCAGTCGGGCGCCCTGGTGGGCGATGACCACCAGCCACCACGCCGGCCAGCTCGCCAGCCACGCGACGAACTCCGCGCCGGCCGGCCAGAGTGGCGACAGCGTGGCCGCCAGCACGCCCAGCACGGTCGCCGGCGCGATGGCCGGCACCGCCAGCAGGTTGGCCGGCACCGCCACCAGGCTGACCGTGCCGGAGATGCCGGCGACGACCGGCCCGCAGGCCAGCTGTGCGGCCGCCGGCACGGCCAGAGCCTCGGCCAGCCCGGCCGGGACGCCCCGCCGGCGCAGGCCGTCCCGCCAGCGGGGAGCGAGCAGCAGCAGACCACCGGTGGCCAGTACGGAGAGCGCGAACCCCGCATCGCCGGCCAGCTCCGGATCGGCCAGCACCAGCACGGTGACGGCAGCGGCCAACGCGGGCAGCGTCGCCCGGGGACGGCCGGCGGCCAGCGCGGCGAGCCCGATCGCCCCCATGGTGGCGGCCCGCACGACACTCGGCGAGGGGCGAACCAGGATGACGAAGCCGACCAGCGCCACCCCGCAGAGGCCGACGGCGAGCCACGGGCCGGCCCGCGCCCACCGGGCCAGCAGCAGCACCGCGCCCACCACGATCGCCACATTGGAACCGGAGACGGCGTTGAGGTGGGTCATGCCGGTGGCCCGGAAGTCCTCCTCCACGCCGGGCGGCAGCCGGCTGGTGTCTCCCACCACCAGCCCGGGCAGCAGGCCACCCGGCTCATCGGGAAGCGGTGCGCAGGCCCGTTGCAGCCCGGCGCGCAGCGTCCCGGCGGCGCGCTGCGCCCAGGACGGGACACCGTGCCGCTCCGGCGGGCCGTTGGTGCTGAGCACCGCCGCGGTGAGGTCACCGCCGAGCGGGACACCGAGCCGACCCTCGGCGGCAACGCGCTGCCCGGGCAGCAGCCCACGCCAGGCCGGGTCGGTGGCCAGGACCAGCACCCGCACGGACGCGTGAACCCGTCGGTCGTCCGGGCCGGTGAGCCGGACCAGCTCGGTCGGCACCAGCAGCATGCCCGGACGCCCGGCGGACCGGATCGGGCGCGGGTCGTCGCGGACGATCAGGTCGGCGGTCACCGGGGCGCGCTGCTCGGCAAGGGCGCGGACCGGCGGCGCGTCCCGGACGGTCAGCCGGGCGGCGGTGGCCGCCGCGCCGCAGACCACGCCGAGACCCACCGCGACGGCGATCCAGCCGTAACGGCGGAGACCGCCCCGCGGGCGACCGAGGCGGCCGGCGGTGTGCATCGCGCTGCCCGCCGTCAGGATTGCCACCGCCCCGGCCACCAGCACGAGCGGGCGTGTGCCGACGTGCAGCCCGGCGAGCGCGGTGAGCCAGGCGGCCACGGCCAACCCGGCCAGCCGCAGATCCGGCGGCGCAGTCTTGGCCTGGCCGGCGTTCAGGTCGCCTGCGGGTGACCGGTCATCGGCGACGGGGTGGCCGCTCACACCGTCACCAGGTCCTTGAGCTGCTCGTAGCGGGCGTCGCCGATCCCGTCGACCTGGCGCAGGTCGCCGACGGACTTGAACCCGCCGTGCTGGTCGCGGTGGGTGAGGATCCGCTGGGCGAGCACCGGCCCGACCCCCGGCAGCGCGTCGAGCTGGGCCAGCGTTGCCGGGGGTCGGGCCGGTGCTCGCC
>NZ_RCVI01000173.1:0-9356 GCF_003667455.1 Micromonospora sp. CV4
GCCGTGCTGGTCGTCGCGCTGCTCGTCGCCGCGGGTCGGCTGCGCCGCCCCGGGGCCGTGCCGGTCGGCCGGCAGTGCGAGGTGCGCAACCACCGGGCCGGGCGGCGCCGGATCTGGTGACCCGGCCCGCCGGCCCGGCGGCGCTCAGCCCAGGTGCCGGTCGATCTCGGCCAACTCCTCGGCGCTGAAGTCGAGATTGTCCAGCGCGGCGATGTTCGTCTCCAGCTGTCCGACGCTGCTCGCCCCGATGATCAGGCTGGTCATCCGCGGGTCGCGCAGCGCCCAGGCCAGCGCGAGCTGGGCCAGTGACTGGCCGCGCCGTTCGGCGACCTCGCCCAGCCCCCGGATGGTGGCCATCTTCTCCTCGCTGAGGTCGCTCTCGTTGAGGAAGACGCTGGTGCGCACCCGGGAGTCGGCCGGGATGCCACCCAGGTAGCGGTCGGTCAGCAGACCCTGGGCCAGAGGGCTGTACGCGATGCAGCCGGCGCCGACCCGCTCCAGCGTGTCGAGCAGGCCGTCGGCCTCCGTCCACCGGTTGAGCATCGAGTACGAGGGCTGGTTGATCAGCAGCGGCGTGCCCAGCTCGCGCAGGATCTCGGCGGCGCGGGCGGTCTGCTCGGAGGTGTAGTTCGAGATGCCGACGTAGAGCGCCTTGCCGGAGCGGACGATGGCGTCGAGCGCGCCCATCGTCTCCTCCAGCGGGGTGTCCGGGTCGAAGCGGTGCGAGTAGAAGATGTCGACGTAGTCCAGCCCCATCCGGCTCAGCGACTGGTCCAGCGACGAGATCAGGTACTTGCGCGAGCCCCACTCGCCGTACGGACCGGGCCACATCAGGTAGCCGGCCTTGCTGGAGATCACCAGCTCGTCCCGGTACGGCTTCAGGTCGGTGGCGAGCAGCCGGCCGAAGTTCTCCTCCGCGGCGCCGGGCGGCGGGCCGTAGTTGTTGGCCAGGTCGAAGTGGGTGACACCGAGGTCGAAGGCGCGCAGGACGATGTCGCGCTGCCGCTCCATCGGGCGGTCCGGGCCGAAGTTGTGCCACAGGCCGAGGGAGACGGCGGGCAGCCGCACGCCACTGCGTCCGCTGCGCCGGTAGGTCATCGTTTCGTAGCGGTCATCCGCGGCGAGGTAGGTCACGATCATGAGCCTAGCTCCGGCCCCGGGGTACGCGGGATTGAGCGTGTGAACCCGGACAAGGGGGTAGCTTCGAGACCATGCGTCTCATCGCGCTCGACACCCCCAAACCCCTCTCCAAGATCGGGTTGGGCACCTGGCAGTTCGGCTCCCGGGAGTGGGGCTACGGCCCGGATTTCGAACGCCAGGCGGCGCAGATCGTCCGGCGGGCGCTCGAGCTGGGTGTGACCGTCTTCGACACCGCGGAGATCTACGGCTTCGGGCGTAGCGAGCGGATCCTCGGCGCCGCGCTCGGCGACGACCGGCCCAAGGTGGTGATCGCGTCCAAGATCTTCCCGGTGCTGCCGGTGGCCGCCGTGGTGCAGCAGCGGGCGGTCGCCTCCGCGGCCCGGCTCGGCGTCACCTCCCTGGACCTCTACCAGGTGCACCAGCCCCACCCGCTGGTCGCCGACCACAGCACCATGCGCGGCATGCGCGCCCTGCAGGACATCGGGCTGGTCGGCGAGGTCGGGGTCAGCAACTACGGGCTGCGCCGCTGGCAGGTCGCCGAGGCCACGCTCGGCCGGCGGGTGCTCAGCAACCAGGTCCGCTACAGCATGCTGGACCGCGCGCCCGAGCATGAGCTGCTGCCGTACGCGCGGGAGGCCGGTCGGGTGGTCATCGCGTACAGCCCTCTCGCCCAGGGCTTCCTCTCCGGCCGCTACGACGCGAAGAACCCGCCGACCGGCGCGGTCCGGCGAGCCAACCCGTACTTCCTTCCGGAGAACCTGGAGCGGGCCGCCACCCTGATCGACACGCTGCGCCAGGTCGCCGACGCGCACGACGCCACCCCCAGCCAGATCGCGCTGGCCTACGTGCTGCGCCACCCGAACGTGCTGGCCATCCCCGGCGCGTCCGGCGTGGAGCAGATGGAACGCAACGCCGCCGCCGCCGACATCGACCTCACCGACGACGAGTACGCCGCGCTGGCCGAGGCCGCCAAACGGTTCCGCCCGGTCACCGGCCTCGCCGCGATGCCCCGAATGCTGCGCGCCCGGTTCACCGGTTCGACAGGAAAGTGAGCACAGTGGACGACATCACCGCAATGATCCTGGACGACCACGCCTCCTTCCGGCGCGGCTTCGCCCGCCTCGACGACGCCCGCGACGAGCACGAGCTGCTGGCGATCTGGGACGCACTCGCCCTGCACCTGGACATCCACGCCGAGGCCGAGGAGGCGATCCTCTACCCGCACCTGGTCAAGCACGGCGACGACGGCGAGGACGAGACCGCCGACGCGATCGGCGACCACAACAAGATCCGGGACGCGATCGCCGAGTCCAAGCTGCACCCCGTCGGCTCGGAACGCTGGTGGGCGGCGGTCGGTACGGCCCGCCGGGAGAACAGCGAGCACCTGGCCGAGGAGGAGGACGAGGCCCTGCCCGACTTCCGCCGGCATGCCAGCTCCGAGCTGCGCGCCGAGCTGGGCCACCGCTGGCTCACCTTCCACGGCGAGCACAAGAACGGGCGTGACCTGCCCTTCCGGGACAAGGACCCGCAGACGTACGTGGCCGACCACCGCTGAGATATCCCCGGCACGGGGGAGTCGGCGGGACCGGCTCCGGCAGCAGAATGACGGAGTGACTCCCCGAACGGCGCTGTCCCCGCTGGTCGCCGGCAGCACCTGGCGGCGTGGCGTGTTCCTGCTGCTGGGCGGGGTCCTGGCGCTCCCGTACGGGCTGCTCGCGGTGGCCTTCGCCCAGCTGCTCACCGGCCCGGAGGTCCCCGGTGCGCTGGTGGTCGCCCTGCTGGTGGTCGCGCTGGTGATCGCCGTGGTGCCGCTGCTGCTCGACGGCAGCCGGGCACTGGAGATCGCCGCCGTACGGGCGCTGCTCGGCGTCGACCTGCCCGACCCCGCGCCGGGACGCCGCGGCGACCGGGACACCCGGCTGCGCAGCGCGCTCTGGATCGCCACCCACCTCACCATCGGCGCGCTGGTGATGGTCGCGCTGATCACGGCCGTGCCGATGGCGCTGGCCTTCATCGCCCAGCAGTTCGGCATCGGCGCCGACCTGATCAGCCGGGAACGGTTCGGGCCACTGGACGGGCGGGACACCGGCTGGCTGACGCTGACCGGGGTGCTCCTGCTGGCCGGTCTCGGCTACGCCGTCGCCGGGCTCGGCGCGCTCGCCGGGTCGATGGCGCCGGTGCTGCTCGGCCCGACCCCGGCGGAGCGGATCGCCGCGCTGGAGGCGCAGGCCGTCCGACTCGCCGAACGCAACCGGCTGGCCCGGGAACTGCACGACTCGGTCGGCCACGCGCTGACGGTGGCCACCCTCCAGGCCGGCGCCGCCCGCGGGGTGCTCGACACCGACCCGGAATTCGTCCGGCGGGCGCTCACCGCCATCGAGGAGGCCGGGCGGACCGCCATGGACGAGCTGGACCACGTCCTCGGGCTGCTCCGGGAGACCGGCGGGGACCGGCCCACGGTGGCGCCGCAGCGTACCCTCGCCGACCTGGACCGGCTGGTCACCGACGCCCGCGCGACCGGGCTCGCGGTGCACGCGCAGCGCTCCGGCGACCCCGCGAGGGTGCCGCCGGCGGTCTCCCGGGAGGGCTACCGGATCGTCCAGGAAGGGCTGACCAACGCGGCACGGTACGGCCACGGGCCGGTGACGCTGCGGCTGGACCTGCACCCGGACGCGCTGGAGTTGGAGCTGGCCAACGCGGTGGGCCGCGCCGATCGGGCCGACCCGGGCCGGGGTGGCCGCGGCCTGGACGGGATGCGGGAACGCGTGCTGCTGCTCGGCGGCCGGCTCAGCGTGGGCCCCGACGGCGGCCGGTGGCTGATCCGGGCCCGCCTGCCGTTCGAGGGGACGCGATGACCACCGGTGTGCTGATCGTCGACGACGACGAGCTGATCCGGATCGGGCTGCGAGCGATCATCGACTCCCAACCCGACCTGCGGGTGCTCGCCGAGGCCGCCGACGGCGCCGAGGTGCCGCCGCTGGTCGCCCGGCACCGCCCGGACGTGGTGCTGATGGATGTGCGGATGCCCGGCATCGACGGCATCCAGGCCACCCGACACCTGCTGGCCACCTCCGCCGACCCGCCCCGGGTGCTGGTGGTCACCACGTTCGCCAACGACGAGTACGTCTACGAGGCGCTGCGCGCCGGCGCTTCCGGGTTCCTGCTCAAACGGGCCCGACCCGCCGAGGTGGTCGAGGCGGTCCGGGTGGTCGCGGCGGGGGAGTCGCTGCTCTTCCCGGCCGCGATCCGCCGGCTGGCCGGGGCGTACGGGCCGACGGGCGGCGACCGGCTGACCGCCGCCCGGCTCACCGAGCGGGAGGCCGAGGTGCTGCGGTTGATGACCACCGGCCGGTCCAACCCGGAGATCGCCGCGCACCTGGTGGTCGGGGTGGAGACGGTCAAGACACACGTCGGCAACGTGCTGGCCAAGCTGGGCGTACGCGATCGCACCCAGGCGGTGATCGCCGCCTACGAGTCCGGCTTCGTCACCCCGTCCGGCTGAGCCGTCCCTCGCCGGTGGGAGCGGGTTCACCGCCGCCCGGGAGGGGTTCGGCCGGCCGTCGGCCGAGGCTGGGAGCATGACGACGATCACTGCTTCCAGACCCCGTACCGACTCCCGCTGGCCCGACCGGTTGGCCCCGCTGGCCGCCGGCTGGCTCGGCCTGTGGGGCGTCCTCGCCCTGGTCGGCACGCTCACCGGCGCCGGCTACCCGTTCGGCGCGAACGACCCGCACGGCGGCGACGTCAACCTGCTGCGCCTGGTGCCGGTGGAGCTGGCCGCACCGCTCTTCGCCGGGGTGCTGCTGACCGCCGCGGTGGCGGCGCTGGCGATGAGCCGTCCGGCCGTACGCGGGCCCGGCCCGCTGCGGGCGCTGCTCGCCGGCTACGGCTGGACCGTGGCGGTCGTGCTCACCGTGGTCGTCCCGGACGCCCGGGTGCTGGTCATCCTCGGCTACCTGCCGATGCTGATCATCGGAGCGCCGTTCGGCTGGCCGCCGGTCGACTACGCCGACGTCTTCACCTGGGCGCTGTTCGCCCGCTTCGCCGCGCTGGCGGGCGGGCTGCTGCTGGCCGGGGCGGTGCTCACCTGGCAGCGCCGTACCGCCGGGGCGTGCGTCGGGTGCGGCCGCGACGGCACCGACCGGGGTTGGACCACCCCGGCCGCCGCCGCGCGCTGGGGTCGGTGGGCCGCCGGCATCGCCGCGGCCATCCCGCTGGCGTACGCGTCGACCCGGTTCGCCTGGGCGGCCGGCATCCCGCTCGGCATCTCCCGGGAGTTCCTCACCGAGATGCAGGACACCGGGCTGGTGTGGGCCGGGTTCGGGCTGGGCGCGTTCGCCACCGCCGGCGCGATCCTCACCCTCGGCCTGGTGCAGCGGTGGGGTGAGCGGTTCCCGCGCTGGATGGTCGGGCTCGCCGGTCGCCGGGTGCCGGTGAAGCTGGCCGTGGTGCCGGCCACCCTGGTCGCCGTCGCGGTGACCGCAGCCTCACTGGGTCTGTTCAGCCAGCCCGAGTTCTGGCAGGGGCTCAGCGTGGCCGGGGGACCGGCACTGCTCTGGCCGCTGTGGGGCGTGGCCCTCGGCGCCGCCACGTACGCGTACCACCTGCGCCGCCGCGGAGCCTGCCGCCGCTGCGGCCGAGGCCGACGGGACCCTTCTTGACGAGCTAGCGTGGGTCGGGTGACTGCGCCTACCCCGGTAATCCCGGTTCCACCGGCCGACCTGCCCGGCACGCTCGGCGCGCTGCGGGCGGCCGGTCACCAGTACCGCACCGTCAAGCAGGAACTCCGCGACAATCTCCTCGCCCGGATGCGGTCCGGCGAGACCCGTTTCCCCGGCATCGTCGGGTACGACGACAGCGTGCTGCCCGAGGTCGAGCGGGCGCTGCTCGCCGGGCACGACATGGTGCTGCTCGGCGAGCGGGGCCAGGGCAAGACCCGGCTGATCCGCTCCCTCGGCGCGCTGCTCGACGAGTGGACCCCGGTCATCCCCGGCTCGGTGCTCAACGAGCACCCGATGCACCCGCTCACCCCGGCGTCCCGTGCCCAGGTCGCCGAGGCCGGCGACGACCAGCCGGTCGGCTGGCTGCACCGCTCGATGCGCTACGGCGAGAAGCTGGCCACGCCGGACACCAGCGTCGGTGACCTGATCGGTGACGTCGACCCGATCCGGATCGCGCAGGGCCGCACCCTGGGCGACCCGGAGACCATTCACTTCGGGCTGGTGCCCCGCACCAACCGGGGCATCTTCGCCGTCAACGAGCTGCCCGACCTGGCCGAGCGGATCCAGGTCGCGCTGCTCAACGTGCTGGAGGAGCGGGACATCCAGGTCCGGGGCTACCAGCTGCGGCTGCCCCTGGATCTGCTCCTGGTGGCGAGCGCCAACCCGGAGGACTACACCAACCGGGGCCGGATCATCACCCCGCTCAAGGACCGGTTCGGCGCGGAGATCCGTACCCACTACCCGGTCGACCTGGACCTGGAGCTGGAGCTGATCCGGCAGGAGGCCGACCTGGTCGCCGAGGTGCCGGAGCACGTCCTGGAGGTCCTGGCCCGGTTCGCCCGCGCGGTGCGCGAGTCACCGTCGGTGGATCCGCGCTCGGGTGTCTCCGCCCGGTTCGCCATCGCCGCCGCCGAGACCGTGGCCGGTGCCGCGCTGCGCCGCGCCGGCCTGCTCGCCGCCAACAGCACTCCGGAAGGACGCCCCGAGGCCGCGGTCGCCCGGGTCGGCGACGCGGTGTCGACGACCAGCACGTTGCGCGGCAAGGTCGAGTTCGAGAGCGGCGAGGAGGGGCGGGAGATCGAGATCCTGGCCCACCTGCTGCGGACCGCGACCGCCGAGACGTTCCGTGCCCGCCTGGCCGGGCTGGACCTGTCCGGCTTCACCGGCCTGGTCGAGGACGGCGCGGCGATCGAGACCGGCGAGCTGGTCGGCGCCGCCGAGCTGCTGCGCCAGGTGGGCACCGTGCCCGGGCTGGCCAAGGTGCTGGA
Organism: Micromonospora sp. CV4; assembly: GCF_003667455.1. Classification (NCBI taxonomy): domain Bacteria; kingdom Bacillati; phylum Actinomycetota; class Actinomycetes; order Micromonosporales; family Micromonosporaceae; genus Micromonospora; species Micromonospora sp. CV4. Next base: position 7,130 of record NZ_RCVI01000173.1, read on the forward strand.
CCGGCTCGGCCTGGGCGACGCGCCCACCCCGGAGGAGGCCGCCGCCGGTGTCGAGTTCGTGCTGGAGGGGCTGCACCTGACCCGCCGGCTCGGCAAGGACGTCACCGACTCCGGGCGCACCGTCTACGGCGGTCGGGGCTGACCGTGGCCGGCAACCGGTTCCGGTACGGGCAGTGGCGCGGCGGCCCCGACCCGCTCGCGCCCCCGTACGACGTGCGCGAGGCGGTGGACGCGGTCGGCGCCGAGGTGCTGGCCGGCGGCAGCCTGCGGGAGGCGCTGCGCGACCTGCTGCGCCGTGGCCCGCAGGGGCGGGGCGGGCTGGACGACCTGGCCGCCCGGGCCCGCCGGCTGCGCCGCGAGGCGTTGCGCCGGGGCGACCTGGACGGCGCGGTGACCCGGGCGCGGGCCCTGCTCGACCAGGCCCTCGCCGCCGAGCGGGACGAGCTGCGGGGCCGCGACGACGACGGCGCGCGGTTCGCCGAGTCGGTGCTGGACAACCTGCCCCGCTCCACCGCGCGGGCGGTGGAGGAGCTGGCCGGCTACCAGTGGGCCAGCGCGGACGCCCGGCGGTCGTACCAGCAGATCCTGGACCAGCTTCGCGGCGACGTCCTCGGCCAGCGCTTCGCCGGCCTGCGCGACGCGGTGGCCGCGTCCGCCGACCCGGCCGTCCAGCGGCGGCTCGCCGAGATGATGAGCGACCTGAACGACCTGCTGGCCCGGCACGGTCGCGCGGAGGACACCACCGACGCGTTCGCCGAGTTCATGCGCCGGCACGGCGACTTCTTCCCGGAGCGGCCGGAGACCGTCGATGAGTTGATCGACGTGCTGGCCCGGCGTTCGGCGGCGGGCGAGCGGCTGATGAACTCGCTCTCCGAGCGGCAGCGCGCCGAGCTTGCCGGGCTGATGCAGCAGTCGCTCGGCGACCGGCTCGCCGGGGAGCTGTCCGCGCTCGACGCGAACCTGCGGGCGCTGCGGCCGGACCTGCGGTGGGGGCGCGGCGAGCGGGTCCGGGGCGAACAGCCGCTGGACTACGCCGACGCGGCCGGCGCGTTGGGCGAGATCGGCGAGTTGGACGACCTGCTGGACCAGCTCGACCAGGAACACCCCGGCGCCACCCTGGACGACGTGGACGTCGAGGCGGTGGCCCGGACGCTGGGCCGGAGCGCCGCCGACGATGTCCGCCGGTTGCGTGAGCTGGAGCGGGAGCTGCGCCGGCAGGGCTGGGTGAGCCGGGACGCGGACGGGCTCACGCTGAGCCCGAAGGCGCTGCGCCGGCTCGGCGGGACCGCGCTGCGGCGGGTCTTCGCCGACCTGACGGCCGGGCCGCGCGGCCAGCACGACCTGCGGTCGGCGGGTGCCGCCGGCGAGGTCAGCGGCGGGTCCCGACCCTGGCAGTACGGCGACGAGCAGCCGTTGGACGTGGTCCGCACGCTGACCCGGGCGGTGAGCCGGGCCGGGCCCAGTGCGCCGGTGCAGCTCGCGGTGGACGACTTCGAGGTGGTGGAGACGGAGAAGCGGGCCTCCGCGGCGGTGGTGCTCTGCGTCGACCTGTCGTACTCGATGATCTCCCAGGGGCGCTGGGGGCCGATGAAGCAGACCGCGCTGGCCCTGGCGCACCTGATGGAGACGCGCTTCCCGCAGGACGCCCTGCAGATCGTCGGCTTCGGCCGGGAGGCGATGACGCTCAGTCAGCAGGAGCTGGCCGCCGTGGAGCCGGACATGGAGCAGGGCACGAACCTCCAGCACGCGCTGCGGCTGGCCGGTCGCCACCTGCGGCGCCATCCGGACGCCGAGCCGGTGGTGCTGGTGGTCACCGACGGCGAGCCGACCGCCCACCTGGATCCGGACGACGGGGAGGCGCTGTTCCACTGGCCGCCGCTGCCGGAGACGATCGAGGCGACCGTCCGCGAGGTGGACCGGCTCAGCCGTTACGGCGCCACGCTCAACCTGTTCATGCTCGGCGACGACCCGGGCCTGCGCCGCTTCGTCGACGCGGTGGCCCGACGCAGCCGAGGCCGCATGTTCACCCCGGACACGGACGACCTGGGCGAGTACGTGGTCAGCGACTACCTCCGCTCCCGCCAATCCCGCCGCTGATCCCCGTCCCCTCCCCACCCCGCCGCCCCACCCAGCCGATCATGGAGTTGTGGTGGGCGACAAATGCCGCCCGTCCGGGTGAACCGGGCACCACAACTCCATGATCGACGGGACCGGGCGGGGTTGACTG
>NZ_RCVI01000254.1:0-63908 GCF_003667455.1 Micromonospora sp. CV4
GGCGAGGACTCGCCACCGCCACCGCCACCGCCGTCCTGGCTCGACGCGGACGACCCGGAGCACCCCCCGGAGGCGTCCTCCCGCGAGGTGCAGAACATCCCGCTTGGGCTGGGCGCGCTGCTGCTCGGTGTGGCCGCGGTGGTTTTCGCCGCGGTGGCGACCAGTTCGATGGACGCGCTGGCCCGGCTCGGCATCCTGCTCCTCGCCACGGCGCTGCTGCTGCTCGCCCCGCCGGCGTTGGCCCGACGCGGGCTCACCTCGACCGCCGAGACGATCTCCGCGGTCGGCCTGCTGCTGGTGCCGCTCGCCGGAAACGCTCTGTGGGCGGTGGACCGGATCGGCAACGGCGGCGCCTCCGGCGCGGTCTTCGCAGGGGTGATCTTCGCGGTCACCGCCGCCGTCGCGTTCGGGTACGCCGGCTGGACGGGCCTGCGCACCCCCCGGTTCGCCACCGTGCTCGCCGCGCAGCCGGTGCTGCCGCTGCTGGCGTACGACCGGATCACCGGGCCGGGTGGCTGGGCCCTGGTGCTCACCCTGGTCGCCCTCCTCGACCTCTGGCTGACCCGCTCCGCGGTCACGGTGGAGCGGCCCGTCCGGCAGGACCTGCCGGACCCGGGCACGCCGTCGGCGCCCCGGCAGCGCAGCGCCGAGAGCCGGCCCGAGGGCGACCCGGAGGAGGCCGCCGAGCTGGTCGACGCCGACGCGGGGTCCGCCGCCGCACTGCCGACCCGCCCCGTGCCCGGGCTGCGCGAGCTGATCTGGCTGCTCCACGCGGTGGCGGTCGCCGTCGCCCTGGCGTACGCGGTCACCGCCCTGCTCCGGGCGCAGACCGTGCCGACGGCGGCCGGCGCCGGTGCGGCGCTGATGCTGGCCGCCACGGTCGGACTGGGCGGCGCGTTGGTGCTGCGCCGCCCGCCGCTGCCGGACGTCGCGGCCGGCATCCTCACCCTGGCCGTGATCGGGACGCTCGGCCGGATCGCCTCGGTGGCGCTGCCCGGCCGGGCTCTGCTGCTGATCGCCGCGGTCATCACGGTGACCGGGCTGGCCGTACGCGCGGTCCCCGAGGCCGCCCGGCGCGGCCCGCAGGTCGCCTCGGCGGTGGCGCTCACCGTCAGCGGGCTGGTGGTGGCCGGGGGCGCGCTGCGCGCCGGCGTGGCCCCGGTCCGGGCGGCGCTGCCCGCTTGGGGCGCCGACCTCGACCGGTACCCGGCCGAGCTGGCCGCCGCGGTCGGCCCGACCACCTGGCAGCTCGCGGCCGCCGCGTTCCTGCTCACCATCGCCGCGGTGCTCGCCCTGCCGCCGGACATCCGCCGCGAGTTCGCCGTCGCCGGGGCGGCGCTGACCGCACTGGCCGTGCCGGCCTCCTTCGGTCTCGGCTGGGCGGCGGCACCCTGGCCGATGGTGCTCACCGCCGTCGGCATCGGGGTGATCGGGCTCTCCGCACGCACCACCCGGGCCGCGCAGGCGCATGCCGTCGGGGCCGCCGTGGTGGGCCTGTTCGGAGCGGGCGCCAGCCTGGTGGGGCCGGTGCTCACCGCCGCGGTCCTGCTCACCCTCTTCGCCGCCGGCGCTCTGGTCGCGCTGGCGCCCCGGATCCGGATCGCCTCGGCCGCTGCCGACACGGTTGCCGCCTGGGCTGCCGGGGGCGCCGCGTTCGCGCTGCCCGGGGCGGTCGCCGCGTTCGTGGCCGCCACCGTGCCCACCGACCCGACCCCCACCCCGGCGAGCCTGCGCGAGGTGACCGTCCCCGTGCTGGCGGCGAGCTTCCTCGCGGTCTGCGTGACCCTCGGCTACGCCGCCATGGTGCAGGTGTCCCAGCGGCGCATCCCGGCGCCGCTGTCGGTCGGCACCGGGCTGGGCGCGCTGGTGGTCACCGCCGCCGCCTTCGGCGCGCCCGGGGCGACCGTCGCCGACGCCTGGGTCGGGGCCCTGCTGCTGGTCGCCGCCGTACTGCTCTTCCTGGCACCGTCGATCGACGCCGGCCGCCGCTCCGACCACAAGCTGGACGGCTCGGACCTGGCCGCCGCGGCGGTCACCACCGCCCTGATCGCCACGCTGGTCCGGATCGCCGCCGTGCTGACCCCGGGCGGTCAGCTGGCGGTGGCCGCCGGCCTGGTGCTGGTGGTCGCCGTCGGGGTCCGCGCCATGCCCGAGGAGTGGCGGCGCGGGCCGATCCTCGGGATCACCGTCGGCGGCCTGCTGATCGGCGTACTGGCCGGGTGGACGGCGCTGCGCGGTGGGTTGGGCGTCCTGGCGACCCCCGGTCCGATCTGGGACGGCAACCTGAGCGACTGGCCGGCCGCGCCGACCGGCGGCGCCACCTGGCAGGCCCCGGTCGCGCTGGTCCTGCTGGCCATCGCCGCCGGCATCCTGCTACCCCCTCCGTGGCGGTGGGACGTGTCCGGCGCGGCGGTGGTGCTCGCCACGATCGGCGCGCCGGCCGCGTTCGACCTGCCCTGGTGGTCACCGGTCCTCGTCGGCGGAATGGTCGCCACCGTCTACGGGATGGCCGCGGTGGCCACCGAGGAGGCCCGGGCCGGGCTGTCCCGGGCCACCGTGGCCGGAGTGGTCGCGCTGCACGCGGCCGGCGCCGGCCTGGTCCGACCGTGGACCACCGCGCTGGCGCTGGGCAGCATCGCGCTGATCGGCGTGGTGGTGGCCGCGCTGGCCCGCGTACTGGCCGGCCCGCAGGTCACCGACATCGAGACCGAGGGGATGCCACCGCACCTGGTGCAGATCGGCGGTGCGGCCGCGGGCGCCGCCCTGCTGGCTCTGCCCGGCTCGGTGGCGGCACTGGCCGCCGAGTTCAACCACTCGGCACAGGTGGTGTTGACCGCCGCGCTGGCCGCGTCCAGCCTCGGTCTGGCCACCGTCGCCGCCGTCCGCCGGCACGTCCCGCAGTACCTGCCCTGGGTCAGCGTGGCCGTGGTCGGCGGGGCCACCATCAGCGCACTCGCCGCCATCCCCACCGGCCTCGCCTCGGGCGTCTACGCGGCCGCCGCCGCGCTCCTCGGCGTACTGGCCGAGCTGATCCGCGCGGCCACCGTGCCGCCGACCGGCTCGGCCCAGCCGGTCCGGCGCTGGGCGGTGCTGCTCGACGGCGCACTGCGACGACTGCCGGACGACCCGGAGCGGCGGCGCTGGCGGGTCAGCCCGTCCGCCGGCGCGCTGGCCGCAGCCGGCCTGCCGACCGCCCTGGCGCTCGCGTCGATCACACCCGCTCTGATCACCGCCCTGGTCGAGCCGCACCGCACGTTGAGCCGCATCTGGCAGGGTCCGCCGCCGGAACTGCTCTCCCCACCGCCGGACGTGGTCGACCCGACCCACGTGCTGACCGCGCTGCTGCTCACCGCGACCGCAGCGCTGGCCGCCACCGGATTCAGCGGTGGACGGCGGTCCCGGGCCGTGCCGGTGGTGCTGCCCGGCGCCGCCGTCACGCTGCTAATCGCGCCCATCGCGCTGGGCAACGGGTGGCCGGCGAGTTCCCTCGCCGCGCTCTCGGTCTTCACCATCGCGATGCTCGGCCTCGCACTGACCCCACCCCCGCCACTGGTCGAGCCGGCCCGCTCGCTGCGGTTGGCCCGGGTGCTGGTGTTCCTCATCGGCCTGGCCGCCGGAGGCGCCGGGCTGGCCGGCAGCCTGGCCACCCGGGAACTGACCCTGTTCACCCTCGGCGGCGCGGTCGGCGTGGGCGTGGTGGCGGCGCTGTACGGCACCACCCAGCGGGCCCGCATTCTCGGCTGGCTCTTCGCCTCGCTGATGGCGCAGCTCTTCGTGCTCACCGCCGGCCTGGTCGCCGGGCTGGCCGCGGTCTGGTCCGCGTTCGGCGTCCTCGCGGTCGGGGCGGCCCTTCAGGTGTTCGCGGCGACCCTGCCCCGACTGCGTCGACCGGAGGCGCAGCGCGAGGCCGCGACCGTGGAATGGAGCGGGTACGCGGCGGCGCTGATCGCACTGGCCCTCGCCTTCGACTCGCCCCGGCACATCGCCGCCCTGCTCGCCGCGTGGGGCGCGGTCCTCGGGGTGGCGGCGACCCGACCCAACCGCCGGCCGGTGGAACGCCGGATCCTGTTCTGGGCGGTGGTGGCCTGCGAGATCACCGCCTGGTGGATCCTGATGCGGGTCGCCGACGTGGCGCTGCCCGAGGCGTACACGCTGCCGTTCGCCGCGCTGGCTCTGCTGGTCGGGGTGCTGGAGCTGCGCCAGCGCTCGGACATGAGCAGTTGGGTGGCGTACGGGCCGGCGCTGGTCGCCGCGTTCGTGCCCACGCTGGCGATCGTGCTGGCCACCGAGTCCAGCACGCTGCGGCAGATGCTGCTGCTGCTCGGCGCGGTGGCAGTGCTGATCTTCGGCTCGTCCAGCCGGCAGCAGGCGCCGGTGATCGTCGGCGCGTCGGTCACGGCGATCACCGCGATCCACGCGCTGTTCAGCCTCGGCCCGTGGCTGGCACTGATCCCGGTGGGCATCCTCCTGCTGATCCTCGGCGCCAGCAACGAACGCCGCCGTCGCGCCCAGGAACGCCTACAGACCGCCCTACGCGGCATGAGATGAATCGGAGGGTCCCCACGGCGTCGGGTGAGTGGGCACGCTGAGCGTGCCAGGTACGTACAGCGGGCTGCGGCTGAGCGTGCCGCGGTACGTACGGTGGCTGCGGTTAGCGGGGCGGGTGGGTGCGTCGGTTGCGGTGAGCGTGGGGGCTTGCCAACCCTCAGGACAGGATGACCGCACCGTGGCGACCAAGATCCGCACAACAACAGGGAAAGTGCTGCCTCCGCAGCGCCCGAGGCAACACTTTCCCTGAAAGTGCGCAACCAGCGGGCACCCCCGCCGGCACCCCGCTGGCCGGTGACCCGACGTGGGGCATCACCGGCAGGCCGCGACACCCGGTCGGACCCGGCGGAGCACAGGGTTTCGGGGGGAGCCCGCCCGCGGAGGGATCAAGCCTGACCGCCCGGAGCGGGCGGGCTCCCCCCGAAACCCCCACGGCCGAAACCCACGGCCAACAACCCACGGCCGAAACCCACGGCCAACACCCCACGGCCAGCCCGGACAAGGGCAGCGATCAGCTGAGAGTCTCCTGGAGAGCGGCTTCCTTGGCGGCTACCAGCTGCTCCAGATCCTGCTGGTAGGTCGCCATCTTGGCGCGCAGGTGCTCGTCGGCCGCGCCGAGGATCCGCACGGCGAGCAGGCCGGCGTTGCGGGCGTTGCCGATCGACACGGTGGCCACCGGGATCCCGGCCGGCATCTGCACGATGGAGAGCAGCGAGTCCATGCCGTCGAGGTGCTTCAGCGGCACCGGCACGCCGATCACCGGCAGCGGGGTCACCGAGGCGACCATGCCGGGCAGCGCGGCGGCCCCGCCGGCACCAGCGATGATCACCTTGAGGCCCCGGTCGGCGGCGTCGCGGCCGTACTCGATCATCGCGACCGGAGTCCGGTGGGCCGAGATCACCCGGACCTCGTACGGCACCCCGAAGTCGTCCAGCACCTCGGCGGCGGCCCGCATGGTCGGCCAGTCCGAGTCGCTGCCCATGATCAACCCGACCGTGCTCACTGCGGCTCCCTCATCGTTCGCGCCCGTGCGGCTCACTCGTGGCCCTCGCGCAGCCAGCGTGCGGCACGCACGGCCCGCGCCCGTACGTCGTCCAGGTCGTCGCCGAGCACCGTGACGTGCCCGATCTTGCGGCCGGGCCGCACCTGCTTGCCGTAGAGGTGCACCTTGGCCCCCGGCTCGGCCGCGAAGAGGTGGTGCAGCCGTTCGTCGATCGACATCCCGCCCGGCTCGCCGCCGAGCACGTTCGCCGACACCACGACGGGGGCGGCCAGCGCGGTGTCACCCATCGGGTAGTCCAGGACCGCCCGCAGGTGCTGCTCGAACTGGGAGGTCCGGGCCCCCTCGATGGTCCAGTGCCCGGAGTTGTGCGGACGCATCGCCAGCTCGTTGACCACGATCGCCGGGCGGCCGGCCGCGTCACGCACCTCGAAGAGTTCCACGGCGAGCAGGCCGATCACGCCGAGCGCCGTGGCCAGGTCGATGGCGAGCTGCTGGGCGGCGACCGCCAGCTCCTCGTCCAGGCCGGGCGCCGGGGCGAGCACCTCCACGTTGATGCCGTCCCGCTGCACCGTCTCGACCACCGGGTACGCGGCCACCTGGCCGAACGGCGAGCGGGCCACCTGCACGGCCAGCTCCCGCAGCAGTGGCACCCGTTCCTCGACGATCAGCCGCGTGCCGCCGGCGAGCAGGGTTCGCGCCAGCTCGGTGGCCTGGGTGGCGTCGTCGACCATCCAGACTCCCCGGCCGTCGTAGCCGCCCCGGGCCGCCTTGAGCACCACCGGCCAGCCGACCTGCTCCCCGAAGGCGATCAGGTCGGCGGGCTCACTGACCGGCTGCCACGCGGGGTTGGGCGCGCCCAGCTCGGTGAGGCGTTCCCGCATGACCTGCTTGTCCTGGGCGTGCAGCAGCGCGTCCGCCGGCGGGTACAGGGTGACGCCCTCCGCGGCCAGCGTGCGAATGTGCTCGGTGGGCACGTGCTCGTGGTCGAAGGTGACCACGTCGCAGCCCTTGGCGAAGGTGCGCAGCGCGGCCAGGTCGGTGTGGTCGCCGTACTGGACGTCGGCGGCGACCAGCGCCGCGCCGTCGTCGGGGGCGACCGCGAGTACGCGCAGTGACTGGCCGAGGGCGATCGCGGCCTGGTGGGTCATCCGGGCCAACTGGCCGCCACCCACCATGCCGACAACAGGCAGACCGGTACGGGAATCCATAGCGCGGCCAGCCTATCCGGGCCGTCGGCGCGGCCACCCGCAGGGCCGGCGCTCCCGCCGTCGACCCGTTCGCGTGCCGCCGTGGGTGCCGGCCCCGGGCGGGGGCGACCTCGCGGACCGCTACGCCGGGCAATCGGCGGCACGCTCAGCCGAGCTCGGCGACCAGCTCCTCGACCGACGTGACCGGGCGCTGGCAGACGAAGCCCCGGCAGACGTACGCGGCGGACCGCCCGTCGACCAGCGGCCGGTCGACCAGCAGGGGCACCCCGGGCTGGTCCGGGCGCCCGGCGACCACCACCGCGCCGGGCGGGGCGTGGCGGTGGGCGGCTGCCACCAGCGGGTCGCCGGCCGGGTCGTCGGTCGCCACGGCGATCTCGTACGGCCCGGAGAGCAGCGCCTCGCCGACCGTGGCCGCGTACCCGGTGAACCGGGCGTGCCGCCCGACGATCGGCGCGACCGTGCCGAGCGCCACCTCGGCGGCCTCCCGGTAGCGGGTCTCCCCGCTCAGGGCCGTGTACGCGACCAGCCCGGCGATCAGCGCCGACCGCCCGGACGGGGTGGCGTTGTCGGTCGGGTCCGCCGGCCGGGTGACCAGCCGCTCGGCGTCGTCGGCGGTGTCGTAGAAGGCGCCGCCGGGCGCGGCGAAGTGCTCCAGCGCGGTGTCGAGCAGCCCGCCGGCCAGCGTGAGCCAGCGGCCCTCGCCGGTGAGCTGGTGCAACGCGCAGAACGCCTCGGCCACGCAGCCGTAGTCCTCCAGCACGCCGGCCGGCTCACCGACCGCACCGCCCCGGGAGACCCGACGCAACCGGCCATCGACCAGGTGCACGGTGGCCAGGTGCTCGGCGGCGTCGCGCATCGCACCGTCGACGACGATGACGACGCCCTCCATCAGGTTGGCGTCCTCGTCCTGCGGCGACGCGTACAGCGCGACGACCTGCTGGAACTCGACGATGGCGGTGATCGCCAGACCGTTCCAGGCCGCCACCACCTTGTCGTCACGGGCCGGCTGTGGGCGGTTGTCCCGGGCCGTGAGCAGCCGCCCCACCACCTGCTGCCAGCGGGCCCGGACCTCGGGTGCGGCATCGTCGACGTCCCGGGCGAGCCGCAGCACGCTCGTGCCGTGCTCAAAGGTGCCGTCTTCGGTTACGGCGAACAGGTCGGCCGCCCAGCGGCCGTCCTCCTCGCCCAGCACCTCGACCAGTTGGGCCGGCGTCCAGGCGTAGGTGAGCCCCTCGACGCCTTCGGTGTCGGCGTCCAGCGCGGACGCGAAGCCCTCCCCCGGCCGGTGCAGCTCGTCGGCGAGGAAGCGGGCGGTGTCCCGGGCGACCCGGCGCGCCAGCGGGTCGCCGGTCAGCCGCCAGATCTGGGTGTAGACCCGCAGCAGCAGCGCGTTGTCGTAGAGCATCTTCTCGAAGTGCGGCACCGTCCAGTGCGCGTCCACCGAGTACCGGGCGAAGCCCCCGGCGAGCTGGTCGTAGATGCCGCCCCGGGCCATCGCCTCGGCGGTGTGCCGCACGATCTCCAGGCTGCGCGGATCGCCCGTGCGCTGGTGGTGACGCAGCAGGAAGAGCAGGTTCATGTGCGGCGGGAACTTCGGGGCGCCCCCGAAGCCGCCGTTGGTCGTGTCGTACTCGCCGGCCAGGTTGGCGGCCGCGGCGTCGAGCAGCGGGGCGTCCAGCGGCGCGGTGGGTCCGCCCACGGCCTGGGCGCCGCCGATCGCCTCGACCACCGCAGCGCCCTGGCGCAGCACCTCCTCGCGCTGGTCCCGCCAGGCGGTGGCGACCGACTGGAGCAACCGGACGAAGTTCTCCCGCGGAAAGTAGGTGCCGCAGAAGAACGGGGTGCCGTCCGGGGTGGCGAAAACTGTCATCGGCCAGCCGCCCTGACCGGTCATCGCCTGGGTGGCGGTCATGTAGACCGCGTCCACGTCCGGGCGTTCCTCACGGTCCACCTTGATCGATACGAAGTCGTCGTTCATCAGGGCGCCGACGTGCTCGTTCTCGAACGACTCGTGCGCCATCACGTGGCACCAGTGGCAGGCGGCGTAACCCACCGAGATGAGCACCGGCACGTCCCGCCGCTTCGCCTCGGCGAACGCCTCGTCGCACCAGGGCCACCAGTCGACCGGGTTGTCGGCGTGCTGGAGCAGGTAGGGACTGGTGGCGCTGGCGAGTCGGTTCACCCGACGACCATAACCAGCCCCGACCGGATGCGCCGGGCGGTCACCCGGCCCAGGCCGCGCGGGCCTGGGCCGGGCGCGGATCAGCGCCGCCTCAGGCTGACCGTCGCGGTCGCGGAGTCGCTGACGAAGATGTCGTACGTGGTGTCGTACGAGCTGGCATTGGCGGTCACCTCGACGTCACCCTTCCGGAACGGGGTGGAGGTGAACGAGGGTGAGCTCGTGGTCCAGGCGACCGGGGCGCCCGGGGTGCAGGCCACCTCAGCCCGGACGAGTCCTTCGGCGCGCCTGCCGTGCCACGTCTGGGTCATGCCGCCCTCGACGTAGACGGTGGCCGGTGCGGTGCAGGTCACGGTGCCGCGCACCGTCGCCTCGTCGGTGCGGGTGTCGATCGTGCCCGAGGTCGCCACCTGCACGCCGACGGCGAGCACCGGCGGCGCCGGTGGGTTGGCGACGTGCACCTCGCCGCGGGCCGAGCCGGTGCTGTAGTTGCAGCGCTGCTCGAACGTGGCGTCGAACCGTTCCAGGTAGCCGTGGGGGCCCCAGGAGATGTCCGTGACGGTGAACGAGCCGGTCTGCCCGTTCGTGCAGAACCGGTCGTTGCCGCTCAGCGCGATCCCGGGCAGCGGGCTCTCGTAGAGATACTCGGTGGCGCCGGTGTAGGTGCCGACGGTCAGCGGCTGACCGACCGGCGCGCTCAGGTCGATCGTCCAGGGCCCGGCGGGCGGGTCGAAGACCTGGACGGTGAGGTGGTTCGCGGTGCCCCAGACGTTGAAGCCGTCCCCGGTCGCCGTGGCGAACGAGTAGCTCCGGCCTTCGCTGACCGGGTCATCCGGATCGCCGGTGACGGCCAGCGAGCCGGACTGCGGCGCCTTGGCCTGCACTGGTGGGGCTGCGGCCAGCGCGCCGACCGTCGCGGCGGCCAGCGCGAGCGCTGCGGCGAGGATGGGACGTTTCCGGGAGAGTCGCATGCTGTCCCCTCGACAGGTGAACGTGGCGGCTCCGTAGATCACGACATCCACGCAGCTCAATCGCGACTCTAGGACGTCGGCGGACGATTGACTGCCCCGTCCGGAAGTGATCAGCGGCGGACGCCGGCGGTCCGGAGGCGGCTTCGGCGCGCAGGGTCAGGAGGCGCCGTCGGCGCGGAGGCGGAAGACGTTCGACTCCGCCGAGTCGCGCAGCGAGCCGAGCACCGCGCCGATCTTGTCGGCGGGCATCGGCTTGAAGAAGTGGTAGCCCTGCGCGGAGGTGCAGCCCAGCTCGGCGAGCGCCATCCGCTGCTCGGCGGTCTCCACCCCCTCGGCCACCACCCGCAGCCCCAGCTCGTGGGCGAGGCCCACGGTGGTTCGTACGATCGCAGCCGCCTCCGGCGAGTCCGCCATCCGGATCACGAAGGAGCGGTCCACCTTCAACTCGTCCACCGCGATCCGGGTGAGGAAGGTCAGCGAGGAGAAGCCGGTGCCGAAGTCGTCCACCGCGAGCTGCACACCCATCGACCGGAGCGTGGCCAGCACCTCGTCGATGACCTCCAGCTCGCTCATCACCACCGTCTCGGTGATCTCCAGGACCAGCCGGTGCGGCGGCACCTGGTGCCGGCGCAGCGCGTCGGCGATCTCCGTCGGCAGCCGGGGATCGAGCAGGCTACGCGCCGACAGGTTGACCGAGATCGGGACGTCGAGCCCCTCCCGGGCCCAGTCGGCGGCCACGCTGAGGGCCTTGTCCAGCACGTACCGGGTGAAGGTGCCGAGCTGCTCGCTGTTTTCCACCGGGCGGATGAAGTCGGCCGGGCCCAGCCAGCCGCGCCGGGGATGCCGCCACCGGATCAGCGCCTCCACGCCGGTGGGCGCGCCGGTCGCCAGGTCGACCGCCGGCTGCAACGCCAGCACCAGCTGGTCGTCGACCTCCAGCGCCTCACGCAACTCGGCGAGCAGGGCCAGCTGGTCGGTGCTGGCCGCGTCCCGGGTGCTGTCGTACGCGGCGACACTGCCGCCACCCTCCTTGGCCTGGTACATCGCGATGTCGGCCCGGCGCAGCAGCTCCGTCAGGTCGGCGGTGCCAGCGTCGGCCACGACCACCCCGACGGAGACCTCGATCGACATCCGCACCCCGGCCACCTCGGTCGGCGCGGCCAACCGTTCGGCGATCTCCCGGGCCTGGCGGAGCGCGTGCGCCATCGGGGCGGCCCGGTCGCCGACCACCGGCACCGAGCTGAGCAGCAGAGCGAACTCGTCGCCACCGAGCCGGCCGAGCAGGTCACCGGGGCGGGCCATCGCGCTGAGCCGGTTCGCGGTCAGCCGCAGCAGTTGGTCACCCGCGGCGTGCCCCAGCGTGTCGTTGACTTCCTTGAACTGGTTGATGTCCAGCAGCAGCAACGCCACCGGGTGGTCGTGCGCGAGCTGCCGCAGCGTCTGATCACCCTTGCCGAGCATCGCGGCCCGGTTGGCCAGCCCGGTGAGCGGGTCGTGCACCGCCTCGTACGACGAGCGGGCGGTGACCAGACGCAGCTCGCGGTGGGTCGCGGCGTCGTGCAGCGCGGCGGCGAGCGCGTCGCCGAACGCGGCCACCGCGTCGCGTTCCCGGGGGGTGGGTGGAGCGGACCGGGGGAACCGGACCCGCAGCCGACCGACCGGCGCGGCACCGACCGACAGCGCACGGATCAGCTCGTCCTCGTCGGGCTCCGACCGGCCCGGCGGGCCCACCTCCCGGTCGACCAACTGGCCGCCGGCGTCACCCCGGTAGCGGCGCCACCGGCCGTCGGCCCGGGCCACGTCCACATCGACCAGCTCGGCGTTGAACAGCGCCAACGCGCCGGTCACCGCCGCGCTGGCCACGCCCCGCTCGTCGAGCTGGTTGAGGGCCGCGGTGGCCTCGGCGAAGGCCCGCCACGTCCGGCGTTCCTGGTCGGCGCGCAGCCGGTAACGGTAGGTCTGCTGAAGCAGCCAGAGCAGCGGCGGGAGCAGCAGCAACCAGCGCGGGTCGAGCTCCAGCAGCGCGACCACCACCAGGCCGACCGCCACGTTGCCGACGAACATCAGCAGCTTGCCGCGCAGCGCGGCGAGCAAAGGGGGCCCGATCGGCAGCCCGTGCCGCAGGCCCAGCGTCACCCCACCGAGCCAGGCGGTCACCAGGAGGTACGTCACCGAGCCCGCGATCACGGCCAGCGCCAGCATCGGGGTGGGCGCGGCGAGCAGCGGATGGCCCAGCGCGGTGGCCACGGACACGGCCAGCGCCGACGCGGCGGCCAGCGACGCGGCGATCCGGACGATCTCCAGCATCGGACGGCGGTCGTTGTGCAGCGAGAGGACCGTCCAGGCCAGCCCGGCGCCGAGCAGGGTGGCCGCCGGCAGCCAGCCGGCCGGCGCCAGGTAGAGGCAGACGATCAGCGCCGCCTCACCCCAGGTGATGCTGACCATGCCGGCGGCCGAGCGGAACCGCAGCCGTGCGAACTGGGCGACGGCGAAGACGGCGACGGCGATGCCGAAGCGGGCCGGCCCGCCGAGCGGATCGTCGGCCGGCAGCCCGTGCGGGAGGGTCAACCCGACCGCGGCGGCGATCAGGGCGGTCAGCGTCACGGCGGCGGTGAGCACGAGCAGCCGGGCCGGCATGCCGCGCACCCCGAGCCGGTCGAACGGGTCGCCGGCCGGGCCGGAGGTCATCGACCTCCCCCGTCAGCCGACCGACCGACGACGGTACGGCGGGCGGCCGGTGCTGTGACGGTCATCGGCGCCCCCTTCCGCGCACGGCTCGGGAACTTTTGGTCCCCCCGGCGGAAGGCTAAGCCAAACCGGGTGGTCGCAACAGGGGGCGACCACCCGGTTCGGCGTGAATCATGCGCGGACTACCCGTTCCGGTGCTGCTGGTGCCCGTTGGGAGCGGGCGTGGAGGAATCACGCGCTCCGGTCCCGTCTGTCGGATCGGCGACTGCCGCTTCGGCCCTGGTCGGGTCGGTCGGCGGCGTCTGCTGCGGAAACCGGCCGGGCAGCCGGCGCAGCCGGGCGTTCATGTTGCGGATCAGCAGGATGGTCGCGGCGGCCAGCAGCAGGATGAGGAACAGGCCCATCGGACCGGCCAGACCACCCGTGCGGGTGTCCCCGAAGTTGTTCTCCGCGAGCACCTGGGCAGCGGTCAGCATGGCGTTCCTCCGATGTGCGGTTGGTTACCAGGGTAGCCCTGCGCGGAATCAGCGCGCGTGCGCCGTCTCCCGCACCCCGGCGAACAGATCGGACTCCGGCATCGGGCTGTCCACCACCGAGCGGGCGAGCTCGTAGTCCTCCGTCGGCCAGGCCCGCTGCTGGAGCTCCATCGGCACGTGGAACCAGAAGCCGTCCGGGTCGACCTGGGTGGCGTGGGCGCGCAGCGCGTCGTCGCGGACCGGGAAGTAATCGGCGCACTGCACCCGGGTGGTGATGCGGGGGCCCTTGTCCGGCCGGTCCTCCCAGCGCTTGAGCCACTCCTCGTAGGGCGACTCCTGGCCGATGGCGAGCATGCCCTCGTGCAAGGCCATGATCTTGGCCTTGGAGAAGCCGATGTCGTAGTAGAGCTTCAGGGGCTGCCACGGGGCGCCCAGCTCCGGATAGCGCTCCGGGTCGCCGGCCGCCTCGAAGGCGGCCACGCTCACCTTGTGGCACATGATGTGGTCGGGGTGCGGGTAGCCGCCCTCTTCGTCGTACGTGGTGACCACGTGCGGACGGAACTCGCGCATCAGCCGCACCAGCGGGCCCGCGGCCACCTCGACGTCCTGGAGGGCGAAGCAGCCCTCGGGCAGCGGCGGCAGCGGGTCACCCTCGGGCAGCCCGGAGTCGACGAAGCCGAGCCACGCCTGCTCGACGCCGAGGATCGCCCGGGCGGCGTCCATCTCGGCACGGCGGATCTCGCCGATGTCGGCCCACACGTCGGGGCGGTCGAGCTTGGGGTTGAGCACGCTGCCGCGCTCGCCGCCGGTGCAGGTCACGACCAGGACGTCCACGCCCTCGGCGACATACTTCGCCATGGTCGCCGCACCCTTGCTCGACTCGTCGTCCGGGTGCGCGTGGACGGCCATGAGACGCAGCTGTTCTGCCAACTTCGGCACTCCTCGTCTGTGCCGGCCGGTGGACCCGACCGGGCTCGACCGGCTGACCCGCCGGAATCCCCCGCACCCGATGGCCGGTCGGCGCCATGGGGCCCGACCTGCCATTCCTGCCGCTGAGCCGGGCTGGGAGGATGGACTCTGTCATTCTTGCTGATGCCGCCGACAACAACGCCAGGAGATACCCGCCGGTGACCGAGACGCACGCCACAATTTCGCCGGGCGCACCGGTTTTCCCGGCCGGCCGCTACGGCCGCCGTCGGGCGACCGGCGGCGGGCGCCGTCGCACGCTGCTGGCCGCGCTGGCGCTGCTGGTGCTGGTGGGGGCGCTGAGCCTGATCTCGTTCCGGCTCTACCGGCAGTACGGCGATCCCGTCTACGACGCCCAGGTGATCACCTACACCGACATCACGGACAACCAGGTGCTGGTCGACTTCCGGGTGACCGTGCCACCGGGCGGATCGGCGGTCTGCGTGCTGCGCGCCCGGGACCGCGCCGGCGCCGAGGTGGCCCGCGAGGAGGTCACGGTGACCGCCGAGCCGGGCGACCGGCACGTGACCGCCCGGCACCGCCTGGCCACCACCGCGCGGCCGTTCATCGGCGAGGTGCTGCGCTGCCGAGCCCCGGTCTGAGCGGCCAGGACAGCGCCGCGGCAGGGAGCCGCGAACGGGCCGTGCGGGCCCCCGCCGCCCGGCGTCGGATGCGGACACCAGCCGTGATCGCCGACACCCTGTGTCGTACCGCACTGGTAACTTGGTAGTTCACCTGTCAGCCAGCCACGCACAACTGAGGAGACCGCCTGTGTCCACTGGCAACGAGGCGCCCGCCACCTGGCTGTCGCAGGACGCGTACGACCGCCTCCAGGCCGAGCTCGACGAGCACATCGCCAACCGCCCGGCGATCGCCGCGGAGATCAACGCCCGGCGCGAGGAGGGCGACCTGCGGGAGAACGGCGGCTACCACGCCGCCCGCGAGGAGCAGGGCAAGGCTGAGGGCCGGATCCGCTACCTGCAGGAGCTGCTGCGCACCGCCAAGGTCGGCGAGGCGCCGACGACGGATGCGGTGTCGCCCGGCATGGTGGTGACGATCTACTTCGACGACGACACCGATGACACCGAGACCTTCCTGCTCGGCTCCCGGGAGATCGCGGCCACCACCGACCTGACCGTCTACAGCCCCGAGTCGGCGCTCGGCAAGGCGATCCTGGGCGGTCGGCCCGGGCAGACCTGCACCTACACGGCGCCGAGCGGCGCCGACATCAAGGTGACCGTGGTCAGCTTCGAGCCGTTCTCCGGCTGATCGCCACCGGCCCCACCGCACGCTGAGGCGTACCGCCGCCGGGGCGTGGCACCTGCGGGTGTCACGCCTCGCCGGCGAAGACCACCTGGTAGCCGCTGGCCCGCAGCGCGCTGATCAGCGTGTCCGAGTGCTCCACCCCTCGTGTCTCCACCGACAGCGCCACCTCCACCTCGCCGAGGCCGAGGTGCGGGTTGGCCCGCTGGTGCTCCACGTCCACCACGTTGGCCCGGTGCTCGGCGATCTGGCTGAGCAGCGAGGCCAACTGCCCGGGCCGGTCCGAGCAGCGCACCGTCACCCGGAGATAGCGACCCGCGGCGGCGAGCCCGTGTTCGATCACCCGCAGCATCAGCAACGGGTCGATGTTGCCGCCGGAGAGCACCGCGACCACCGGGGCCTCCACCTGCACCACACCGGCCAGCAGTGCGGCCACGCCGACCGCGCCGGCCGGCTCGACCACCTGCTTGCCGCGCTCCAGCAGCATCAGCAGGGCCCGGGAGATGTCCTCCTCGGAGACCGTGACGATCTCGTCGACCAGCTTGCGGACGTGGCTGAAGGTGATCTCGCCCGGCCGGCCGACCGCGATGCCGTCGGCGATGGTGGAGAAGGCGGGCAACCGGACCGGTTCCCCGGCCACCAGTGAGGGCGGGAAGGCCGCCGCGCCGGCCGCCTGCACGCCGATGATGCGGACGTCGGGTCGCAGCGCCTTGGCGGCCACCGCCATGCCGGAGATCAGACCACCGCCACCCACCCCGGTGATGATGGTCCGTACGTCCGGGCACTGTTCGAGGATCTCCAGCGCCACCGTGCCCTGGCCGGCGATCACATCCGGGTGGTCGAACGGGTGGATCAGCACGGCGCCGGTGCGCTCGGCGTACGTGTGCGCGGCGACCAGCGCCTCGTCGACCGTGTTGCCGACCAACTCGACCTGCGCGCCGTACCCCTTCGTGGCGGCCACCTTCGGCAGCGGCGCGTTGACCGGCATGAAGACCGTGGCGTGTGTGCCGACCAGGCCGGCGGCCAGCGCCACGCCCTGCGCGTGGTTGCCGGCGCTCGCCGCGACCACGCCGCGTTCCCGCTCCGCCGCCGACAGCCGGGAGATGCGCACGTACGCGCCGCGCACCTTGTAGGAGCCGGCCCGCTGCACGTTCTCGCACTTCAGCCACGTCGGCCCACCCAGCGCCGCGCTCAGCGGCCGGGAGGGCTCCAGTGGCGTGGTCCGGACGACGCCGGCGAGCAGTTTCCGCGCGGCCCGCACGTCGTCGAGCCCGACCAGTTCCGTCATGCCCCGATCGTGCCACCCGCCCCCGGCGTCCCCTGCGGCGACACCGGGGTCGTCGGAGGCGCCGCGGCCGGCACGGGTCCACCCGGCACCGGCGCAGCGAGGACCGGAGGCGCCGGCCGGCCCGGTGCGGTCGGCCAGGCCGGCAGGGCCCGGGCGATAGGTGCCGCCTGCGCGCCGGAGATCTGCCGGACCAGCACGATCAGCGATGCGCGCACACCGTGGACGATCATGCGGTGGCCGGCGACCCCGTGCCGACGCGGGGATAGCCGGGGGCGTGCCGGGACCATGGGGCGGCCATCTCGAACTGACCGGCCACGCCGAGCAGCAGCAGCTCCGAGCCGGGCGGACCGACCAGCTGCACGGCGACGGGCAGCCCGTCCGGGCGGCGACCCACCGGCACCACGATCGCCGGCAGACCGGCGATGTTCCACGGCGCCGCGTACGGGGCGTACCGGATGTTGGCCGCCATGTTCGCCCGCCAGGACCGGTCGGACCAGCGTGCGGCCTCCGGCGGCGCGCTGGCCAGCGCCGGGGTGAGCAGCAGGTCGACGGAGTGGTCGGTGAAGAAGTCGGTCGACCGCTGCCGCCAGGCGGCCCGGTCGGCCTCCCGGACGTAGCCGCGACGCTGCGCCCACTCGCCCAGCGCGACGTGTCGCCGGGTGCGCCGTTGCAGGTCGCGCCGGTTCAGCCCGCCGGCCCGGACGTCGGCGGCTGCGGCGGCGAACCAGGTGGCGATGCCCTGCAGGCCGAGCGCGGTGGGATAGACCGGATCGGCCGGCACGGTGTCGTGTCCGGCCGCGGCGAGCAGGCGGCTGGCGGCGGTGACCGCGTCGCGGTTGGGCGCGTCCGGCGAGACACCGCGCACCGGGGAGCGCAGCGAGACGCCCACCCGCAGCCGCTGCGGCGGGACCAGCTTCTCCGGTCGCCGACCGGCGAGCACCGAGAAGCCGACCGCCGCGTCGGCCACCGTGCTGGTCAACATGCCGTGCTCGGTGAGGCCGAACCAGTCGTCCGCCCCGAGCTGGCAGGGGACCACGCCCCGGCCGGGCTTGAGCCCGACCAGGCCACAGCAGGCCGCCGGGATCCGGATCGAACCGAGACCGTCGTTGCCGTGCGCGATCGGCACGAGGCCGGCAGCCACCGCGGCGGCGGCGCCGCCGGAGGAGCCGCCGGGGGTACGCGCGCTGTCCCACGGGTTGCGGGTCACCCCGCTGTCGTCGTCGGTGAGCGCCCACAGCCCCAGCTCGGGCATCCGGGTCACGCCGAGGATCACCGCGCCGGCGCCGCGCAGGCGACGCACCACCTCGTGGTCGGCCTCCGCGACCTCGGTGCGTACGGCGGCGGAGCCGTTCCAGGTGGGCAGGCCGGCGACCGGAGTGTTCTCCTTGACCGCCACCGGCACCCCGGCCAGCGGCAGGTTGGCGAGGTCCTCCTGCTCGTCGACCTTCTCCGCCTCGGTGATCGCCTCGCCGCCGCGCACGGCGCGGAACGCGGCCAGCTCGGCGTCGGCCCGAGCGATGTACTCGAGGTGGTCGGCGACGACCTGGGTGGCCGAGACGTCTCCCCTGCGTACGCCCCGGGCGATCTGCTTGGCGGTCGCCCCGACCCAGGTCGCCATGATGTCCTGCACGGCCATCCTCCCCAGCGGTCAGCCCAGTGCCTGCTCCAGATCGGCGAGCAGGTCGTCGACCGTCTCGATGCCGACAGACAGTCGCACGAGATCGCCGGGAACTTCAAGCGGCGAGCCGGCAGCACTTGCGTGTGTCATCCGGCCCGGGTGCTCGATCAGGGATTCCACCCCGCCCAGCGACTCGGCGAGCACGAAGAGCTTGGCCCGGTTGCAGATCTCCACGGCGTGGTCCTCGCCGCCGGCCGCCCGGAAGGAGATCATGCCGCCGAACCGACGCATCTGCTTGGCGGCCACCTCGTGACCGGGGTGCGAGGGCAGCCCGGGGTAGATCACCTGGGCGACCTTGGCGTGCCCGTCGAGGTAGCCGGCGAGCCGCTCGGCGTTGTCGCAGTGCCGGTCCATGCGTACCCCGAGGGTCTTGATTCCGCGCAGGGTGAGCCAGGCGTCGAACGGCCCGTTGATCGCGCCCATCGCGTTCTGGTGGTAGCGCAGCTCCTCGCCGAGCGCGGCGTCGGCGACGACGAGCGCGCCACCCACCACGTCGGAGTGGCCACCGATGTACTTGGTGGTGGAGTGCACCACCACGTCCGCGCCGTGCGCGATCGGCTGTTGCAGGTACGGGGAGGCGAAGGTGTTGTCGACCACCAGCAGCGCGCCCGCGTCGTGCGCCACGCCGGCCAGGGCGGCGATGTCGGCGATGCCGAGCAGCGGGTTGGTCGGCGTCTCCACCCAGACGATCTTCGTACGGCCCGGCTGCACGGCGGCCCGGACCGCGTCCGCGTCGGACACCTTGGCCGGGGTGAACTCCAGGCCCCACCGCTGCGCGACCCGGGCGAAGAGCCGGTACGTACCGCCGTACGCGTCGTCCGGGATGACCACGTGATCGCCCGGCTGGCACACGGCCCGCAGCAGGGTGTCCTCGGCGGCCAGGCCGCTGGCGAAGGCGAGCCCCACGGGCCCGCCCTCCAGCGCGGCCAGGCACTCCTGGAGCGCGTCCCGGGTCGGGTTGCCGGATCGGCTGTACTCGTAGCCGAGCCGGGGCGCGCCGACAGCGTCCTGCGCGTACGTGCTGGTCTGGTAGATCGGTGGGATCACCGCGCCGGTGCGGGCCTCAGGGTCCTGACCGGCGTGGATGGCGAGCGTCTCGAAGCCGTGGTTCATGGTGGTGAGGCTAGTGCCCCGTCCCGAGGGTTGGAATGGAACCCGCGCTCCCGGGCGAGGCCGGACCGTCTGGCCCGGCCCCGCGCACCGGGGATCCGGTCAGGCGGCCGGGACGGGCAGGACGTGCAGGGTGGCCGGGCGGGCCCCGGTCCAGTCCGAGGTGACCGCGTAGACGCGGGCTCCGTTCGGAGACCAGGCCAGCCCTCCGGCGCTGAGCTCGTCGCCCAGCTCGTAGCGAACCAGTTCGGTGCCGTCCGTGGAGAACACGAAGAAGTCCGGATCGTAGGCGGCGGAAGCGCCGGCGGCGATCTGGGTGCCGGTACGCGACACCTCGACGGCGCGTGGGTACGGACCGGTGGCGTACGTCGCGGTGGGGGTGGCGATCTCGGCGAACGGGAACGCCTGCACCAGCGGCGGGGAACCGGCAGCTGTGTAGAGGGTCGCGCCGGTCGGGTCGAGGGCGATGTCCCGCAGATTGCTGCCGACGGCCGAGAACTGGTTGGTCCGCAGCAGGGCCAGCGCTCCCCCAGCGCCGATCCCGTAGGCGTACACCGACGCCGGGCTCAGCGACGGTTGCCCGGCGAGCAGCACCGACCGGTTCTGACTGGCGGCGGCCAGCAGTGGAGCATTGTAGAAATCTTCGCTGGCCACCCCGGTGCTGAGCCGGGCCGGTTGACGGCCGAGGTCGATCCGGCCGATGTTGCCGCCCCACTGGTCGCAGCCGTAGCCGAACCACAGGTAACGGCCGGTCAGCGCCAGCGACGAAGGGCACTCGCCCGCGCCGGTGTCGTACCGGGCCGACTCGACCAGCGAGCCGGTGTCGAAGGCGGCGATGGCGTTGGCGGTCGGCAGC
The DNA here is from genome assembly GCF_003667455.1 of Micromonospora sp. CV4. Classification (NCBI taxonomy): domain Bacteria; kingdom Bacillati; phylum Actinomycetota; class Actinomycetes; order Micromonosporales; family Micromonosporaceae; genus Micromonospora; species Micromonospora sp. CV4. The sequence goes on from NZ_RCVI01000254.1 coordinate 20,235, forward strand.
GCCACGTAGAGGGTCCGCCGGTCGGCGCTGAGCAGAAGGTCGGTGGGGCCGGGCAGGCCCGACAGGGTGCCGACCACCGTGCCGGTCGCGCTGGTCACCACGACGTCGGTGGCGGAGCGGCCACCGCTGACGAAGACCCGGTCACCGGCCGACACCACGTCGGCCGCCGTGCTCAGCGGCAGCGGGGTCGCGGTCGGCGCGGGGGCCGCCTGGGCGTGGCCCGGAAACGCGCCGCCGAGCAGCCCGGCGGTCAGTGTCGCCAGAGCCAGGGTGGTGCTTCTTCTGATGCGCAACGTTCGTCCCTTCGAAGCATCGACGAGCAGACCCCGGCGGCCGGCGGGGCACATCCAGGCCAATCAATGACTACCACAGTCGATGCGTCCCCGGGGGGCACCGTGTCCCGCCGGGCAGGCGGCATAGCCTGGGCCGATGAGCGGTTGCGTGTTCTGCGGGATCGTGGCGGGTGAGGTGCCGGCGTTCCGGGTCGCCGACGAGCCCGACGGGGTGGCTTTTCTGGACACCCGGCCGGTGTTCAAGGGGCATGTGCTGGTGGTACCCCGGGTCCACCTGGTGACCCTGGCGGAGCTGCCGGCCGACCTGCTGCCGGGCTACTTCGCGCTGGTCCGGCGGCTCGCCGTGGCGGTGGAGACCGGTCTGGGGGCCGGCGGGACGTTCGTGGCCATGAACAACAAGGTGTCCCAATCGGTGCCACACCTGCACACCCACGTGGTTCCGCGGACCAAGGGTGACGGGCTGCGGGGTTTCTTCTGGCCGCGTACCCGTTACGAAGACGACGCTGAGGCCCAGACCTGTGCAGATCGGGTGGCCGCCGCATTCCCGGGTGGGGCCTGACTCACGGCGGCGCGGGTAAGACAGGCGGACCCACCGGTGTTACACGCTGGGAGAGGTACGAGAGGAGAGTCCCACCGTGTTTTTGCGCCGTATGAACGCCGAGATGGTCTCGCCCGAGCAGGCCCTGCCGGGCCGCGCGATCGCCATGCCGGTCGCCGACCGGCACGAGGTGCTGGGTACCCCGCTGAAGGGCCCGTTCCCGGAGGGCCTCCAGGTCGCAGTCTTCGGCATGGGCTGTTTCTGGGGCGCCGAGCGGCTGTTCTGGACGTTGCCCGGGGTGTACACCACCTCCGCCGGCTACGCCGGTGGCAGCACCAGGAACCCGACGTACGAGGAGACGTGTTCCGGCCGGACCGGGCACGCCGAGGTCGTCCAGGTGGTCTACGACCCGAGCAAGATCGCTTACGAGGATCTGCTGAAGGTCTTCTGGGAGAACCACGACCCGACCCAGGGCATGCGCCAGGGCAACGACGTGGGTACCCAGTACCGGTCGGCGATCTACACGACCACCGACGAGCAGCGGGCCATCGCTGAGTCGTCCCGGGACGCCTTCCAGCCGATCGTGACGCGGGCCGGCAAGGGTGAGATCACCACCGAGATCGCCCCGCTCGGCAGCTACTACTTCGCCGAGGACTACCACCAGCAGTACCTGGCTCCGACGAAGAACCCGAACGGGTACTGCAACCACGGCCCGAACGGGCTGAGCTGCCCGGTCGGCGTGGCCCGTACCGCCGGCTGACCGCCAGCCACCCGCACGACCGCGATGCCCGGCCGCCGAGAGGTGGCCGGGCATTCCCGTTTGGCGTGTGATCGAAATCCGTTGCCGAGCCCCGTCGGGACTCGATAGCGTGGCGGTACACGTGAAAGGAGGTGGTCCAGACTTGTATAGCAATCGGACTCGTGAGGTGGCTGTCAGCTAGCCGCTGTCCTCGACAGTGATCGGTCCGCCGCGAGGCGGGCACCAGCACCATCGTCGAGACCGTGTGGCAGCGGTGCGGCGAATCCACGACAGCCACCCGACCCCCGGGGTGCCGGCCAAGTCCAGCCGGCCCGCGCGAAAGCGCGGAGCGCCCCGGGGGTCGCTCCATATCCAAAGGAGCGGCGATGTCCATGCGTGAGCTGGTGGTGCTGGGAACGGCCAGCCAGGCGCCGACGCGTCAGCGCAACCACAACGGGTACGTGCTGCGCTGGGACGACGAGGTGATCCTCTTCGACCCGGGCGAGGGCAGCCAGCGGCAACTCCTGCACACGACGGTCACCGCCACCGACCTGACCCGGATCTGCGTCACCCACTTCCACGGCGACCACTGCCTCGGCCTGCCCGGCACCATCCAGCGGCTCTCGCTGGACCGCGTGGCGCACCCGGTCGCCGTGCACTTCCCGGCCGGCGGCGCCGAATACTTCGCCCGGCTGCGGCACGCCACCTCCTTCTACGAGACCGCCGAGCTGCTCGTCGAGCCGATCGAGGTCGACGGGCAGCGGATCACCCTGGGCTGCGGCACGCTGGAGGCGCGCCGGCTGCGGCACCCCATCGAGACGTACGGCTACCGGCTGGTCGAGCCGGACGGCTGCCGGATGCTGCCGGAGAAGCTGGCCGCGTACGGCATCGCCGGGCCGGCCGTCGGCGAGCTGATCCGGGTGGGGCACCTGGACCTGGACGGCCGCCGCGTCACCCGGGACGAGGTGAGCGTGCCGCGGCCGGGGCAGCGGTTCGCCTTCGTGATGGACACCGGCCTCTGCGACGGGGTCTACGCCCTCGCCGAGCACGCCGACCTGCTGGTCATCGAGTCGACCTTCCTGGAGTCGGAGGCCGCGCTCGCCGCCGAGGTCGGCCATCTGACCGCGGCGCAGGCCGCCCGGGTGGCGACCGAGTCCGGGGTACGCCGGCTGGTGCTCACCCACTTCTCCCAGCGGTACCCGGACCCGCGCCGGTTCCACGACGAGGCGCGCGCGCACTTCGACGGCGACCTGATCATCGCCGAGGATCTGACCACCGTGCAGCTCCCGCCACGCCGGGTAGCCTCGGCCGGGTGACCGTCACGCTCCGCCCCGCCACCACTGATGACCTGATGGGGGTGGGCGCCCTGCACCAGCGCTCCCGGGTCGCCGCGTACTCGTCCTTCCTGCCGGCCGAGGCGCTGGCCGACCCCACGCCGGAGGCGATGGGGCGGTACTGGAGCGAGCGATGGAGCTGGGAGCGGGACACCCACCGGATGACCGTGGCGGAGCGCGGCGGGAAACTGGTCGGGTTCAGCCACCTGGGCCCGGACGACGAGGACGACCCGGCGACCGGGCTGCTCAACGCGATCCACCTCGACCCGGCCGAGCAGGGGCGGGGCCTCGGCCGCACGCTCATGGTGGACGCGCTGGACGCCATGCGGGCCCGGGGCTGGCGGCGGGCGGCGCTCTGGGTGCTGCGGGACAACGCCCACGCCCGCGCCTTCTATGAGCGCGGCGGTTGGACCCCCACCGGCATGGAACGCGAGGAGCACATCGGCGCCGCCCTCACCCCCCAACTCCGCTACACCCGCGCGCTCGCGGTGTAGGACCGCCCTCGTCCCGGCACGCCGGCGATCGATGTTCGCTCTCGGCGGATCGGGGCATGCCGGCCGGCGCGGCGGCGTTGGGGCCGGCATGGACAGCGATCACACCAGTTCCGGCCCGGCCGAGGAGGCCGCGCTGGACGCGTACTCCCGGGTGGTCACGACCGTGGCGGCCCGGGTGCTGCCCAGTGTGGCCGCGCTGTCGGTGCGGACCGCACGCGGAGCCGGCGCCGGCTCCGCGGTCACCGTGGGCACCGACGGTCTGCTGCTGACCAGCGCACACGTGGTGCAGGGCGCCGCCGGCGGCTCGGCGGCGTTCGGCGACGGCACCGAGACGACGTTCCGGGTGGTCGGCGCCGACCCGCTCTCCGACCTCGCCGTGCTGCGGGTCGACGAGACCACCGTGCCACCGGTGGAGCTGGGCGACGCCGACGCACTGCGGATCGGCCAGCTGGTGGTGGCCGTCGGCAACCCGATGGGGCTGGCCGGTTCCGTGACCGCCGGGGTGGTCTCCGGGCTCGGCCGCTCGCTACCGGCCCGCGACGGGCGGGTCACCCGGCTGATCGAGGACGTGATCCAGACCGACGCGGCGCTCAACCCGGGCAACTCCGGCGGCGCGCTGGCCGACTCCGCCGGGCGGGTGATCGGCGTGAACACCGCCGTCGCCGGCTACGGACTGGGGCTGGCGGTGCCGATCAACGCCACCACCCGACACATCATCGCCGAGTTGACCACCGCCGGCCGGGTCCGTCGCGCCTGGCTCGGCGTGGCCGGCGTACCCGTTCCGCTGCCACCCGAGGTGACCGCTCGTACCGGCCAGCGGCGCGGTCTGCGCGTGGTGGAGGTGGTGCCGGGCAGCCCGGCCGGCGTGGCCGGGCTCTACCTGGGCGACATCATCCTCAGCGCCGGCGGACGAGCGGTGGCCGACGGTCAGGGACTACAGCGGCTGATGCTCGGCCCCGCCATCGGCACCCGGCTGCCGGTGACCGTGCTGCGCAAGGGCGCGTTCGTCGACGTCGTCGCGGTCCCGACCGAGCTGCGCGCCTGACACTTCCGGCCGGCGGGGTGCCCGACGGCCGGAAGTGTCGAACGAGGCGGTTCAGTGCTCAGCGGGCGCCGAGGTGGGCCAGGAGGTCCTGGCGGGTGAGGACGCCCTTTGGCTTGCCGTCGACGAGGACCAGAGCGGCGTCGGACTTCTCCAGCAGGCCGACGGCCTCGCTGACCGGCTGGCCCCCACCGATCATCGGCAGCGGGTCGCCCATGTGCCGCTCGATGGTGTCGTGCAGGTGCGCCTGACCGGTGAACAGCGCGTCGAGCAGGTCCCGCTCGGCGATGGAGCCGGCCACCTCGCCGGTCACCACCGGCGGCTCGGCCTTGAGCACCGGCAGCTGCGAGACGCCGTACTCGCGCATGTAGTCGATCGCGTCGCGGACCGTCTCGGTCGGGTGCACGTGCACCAGTTCGGGCAGCCCGCCCGGCTTGCTCGCCAAAGCGTCGGCCACGGTCGGCTCGGTGCCGGAGTTGTCGAGGAAGCCGTACCGGGCCATCCACGAGTCGTTGAAGATCTTGGAAAGGTAGCCCCGGCCGCCGTCCGGCAGCAGCACGACCACCACGTCGTCCGGGCCGGCCCGGCGAGCCACCTCCAGCGCGGCGACCACCGCCATGCCGCAGGAGCCGCCGACCAGCAGCCCCTCCTCGCGGGCCAGCCGCCGGGTCATCTCGAAGGACGCCTTGTCGGAGACCTCCACGATCTCGTCGGCGACGCCCCGGTCGTACGTCTCCGGCCAGAAGTCCTCGCCGACGCCCTCCACCAGGTACGGCCGGCCGGTGCCGCCGGAGTAGACCGAGCCCTCCGGGTCCGCCCCGATGATCCGCACCCGACCCTCGGAGGCCTCCTTGAGGTAGCGGCCGATGCCGGAGATGGTGCCGCCGGTGCCGACGCCCGCCACGAAGTGGGTGAGCCCGCCCTCGGTCTGCTTCCACAGCTCCGGACCGGTCGTCTCGTAGTGCGAGCGCGGGTTGGCCGGGTTGCTGTACTGGTTGGGCTTCCAGGCGCCGGGGATCTCCCGGGTCAGCCGGTCCGAGACGTTGTAGTACGAGCGCGGGTCCTCCGGGGCGACGGCGGTCGGGCAGACCACCACCTCGGCGCCGTACGCCCGGAGCACGTCCTGCTTGTCCTGGCTGACCTTGTCGGGGCAGACGAAGACGCAGCGGTAGCCCTTGAGCTGGGCCACCAGGGCCAGCCCGACGCCGGTGTTGCCGCTGGTCGGCTCGACGATGGTGCCGCCGGGCTTGAGCAGGCCGGCCGCCTCGGCGTCCTCCACCATCCGCAGCGCGATCCGGTCCTTCACCGAGCCGCCGGGGTTGACGTACTCAACCTTGGCGAGCACGGTGGCCTGGATGCCCTCGGTGACGTTACGCAGACGTACCAGCGGGGTGTTGCCGATCATGTCGACGACGTTGTCGTAGTACTGCACGATGTGCCCTTCGTTGCGGCGCCGGCGATGGCGGCCGGGCAGACGTTTCCTCGCCGCCCAGGGTACGTGCCGTCAGGGCACCAGCCCCCCGGGGATGACCGAGCTGCGTCGGGTCTCCCACTCCAGGAAGCGATCGGTCTCGGCGAGTACGCTCCCGGCCAGCCAAGTGATCATGACCGCGTCGTCGGCGAGCCCGAAGATCGCCAGTGGGATCTCGGGGAGCAGGTCGATCGGCGAGACGATGTACGCCGTCGCCGCGGTCATCAGGGCCAGTCGGAGGCCACCGTCGTACTCCCCACGGGCGGTGGCCCGGATCATCCGGGGCAACGCCGCCAACCTCGCGCCCAGCGACGGCCCGCCGCGTGCCCCGGCCGCCAGTGCCCGGGCCAGGGCCGTGAACGCCGCGCTGCGCTTCAGTGTCTTCCCCATCGTCGCGCTCCTCTCCGCCGGATCAGCGTGGCGGGTCGGCGCAACTCCGCCGGCCTCCTCCGGACAGGTACCCCGTCGCGTCGGTTTCCAGGCACCCGCGAGCCGTCACGACGACAGCGGCGTGTCGGCCCGGCGAGATAATGTCGTGGTATGGGGGTGGCTGGTTCCGTCGTACCCGTTGATCCGCGCTGGCGGCAGGCCCGGCGGGTCGCCCGTCTGGCGGCCATCGGCACGGGCGCCACGGCGGCGGCCGCGATCGCGACCGGCGGGGTGCTGCTCGGCCAGGCCCGCCAGGCCCGGCGCACCATCCCGATGGCCGAGGCGCCGCCGCCGCGCTGTGACGGGATGTACGGCGCGAAGTTCCCCGGCCCGGCGCTCACCATGGTCGTGCTCGGCGACTCGTCGGCGGCCGGCTACGGGGTGCACCGCCGCCGGGAGACGCCCGGCGCGCTGCTCGCCACCGGCCTGTCCCGAAGGCTGCACCGGCCGGTGCGGCTGCACCGTTTCGCGGTGGTCGGGGCCATCTCAGCGGTGCTGCGGCACCAGGTGGAGGCGGCGCTGGACCGCCAGCCCGACATCGCCGTGATCCTGATCGGCGGCAACGACATCACCAACCGCACCCCGCGCGGGCTGGCCGTGCGCTACCTGGTCGAGGCGGTCCGCACGCTGCGCGACGCCGGCTGCGAGGTGGTCGTCGGCACCTGCCCCGACCTCGGCGCGATCCGCCCGATCCAGCCACCGCTGCGCTGGCTGGCGCACCGGTGGAGCCGGCAGCTCGCCGCCGCGCAGACGGTGGCCGTGGTCGAGGCGGGCGGCTGGACGGTCTCCCTCGGCGACCTGCTCGGTCCGCGCTTCGCCGCCGAGCCACACCGGATGTTCGCCTGGGACCGGTTCCATCCCTCCGCCGAGGGGTACGCGGTGGCCGCCGCCGCGCTGCTGCCGACGATGCTCTCCGCGCTCGGCGCGGGGCAGGAACGACGGGTCGCACCGACACCCGGCGAGGGCGTACGGTCGCTGCCGGAGGCCGCGCAGGAGGCGGCCCGGCACGCCGGCACGGAGGTCAGCGGCACCCAGGTCCGGGGCCACGACCACGGGCCGGCCGGTCGGTGGGCGCAGTTGCGTCGCCGGGCGTTCTTCGGTGTCGGTGCGGTGCCGCAGCGCGGGGCCGCACCGGACACGTCGACAGTGGAGGGACTGGCATGAACGAGCGCAGCGGGCGGGACGTGACCGCCGGTTTCCCGGTCCGGCTGGGTCGGGCGGCGGCGCTCTCGCTGCTCGCCGGCACCGTGGGCGGTGCTGCCGTCCTGGCCGGCGAGGCGTTCGTCGCCCGACACCGGCGCTACGCCCAGCCGGAGCTGGGGCTGGCGCTGCGGGCCACGATCGGCCGGGCTGGCGCGCCGCCGCTGCGGCTGGTGCTGCTCGGCGACTCGTCGGCGTTGGGCGTGGGCGTCGACCGGCTCGAGGACACCATCGGCGGGCAGTTGGCGAACCTGCTCGCCGAGGGCCCGACCGGGCGGCGGGTGCACCTGTCCAGCGTCGGCGTCTCCGGGTCCCGCTCGACGGATCTGACCACCCAGGTGGCGCGGGCCCTGCTCGGCGAGCGGCCCGACGTGGCGCTGATCCTGATCGGGGCGAACGACGCCACCGGCCTGCGCCGGCCCGCCGACGCGGCGGCGTACCTCGGTGCGGCGGTGCACCGGTTGCGCGAGGCGCGGGTCGAGGTGGTGGTGGGCACCTGCCCCGACCTCGGCGCGGTGCGCGCCATCGCGCCCCCGTTGCGCCAGGTGGTCGGCTGGTCCGGGCGTCGCATGGCCCGCGCCCAGACCACGGCCGTGCTGGATGCCGGCGGCGCGGTGGTCGATCTGGCCACCGAGACCGGGCCGGTGTTCCGGGCCGACGCGGGGACCCTCTGCCACGACGGCTTCCATCCCTCCGCGGACGGCTACCGGGTGTGGGCGCACGCCCTGCTCCCCGCCGTCGCGGCCGCCGCAGCGGTCGACTCCCGACGCTAGATCGACGGGGCTCGGGGTGACATTTCCCGCCGGGCCGGCTTCTTCCGCGCCAAGTTACCGGCGGGTTAACGTGGGTCCATGCCGATTGAGTCGTCCCGCGACGCCGTCATCGTCGCCACCGCCCGCTCCCCCATCGGCCGGGCGCACAAGGGGTCCCTGCGCGATGTCCGCTCGGACGACCTCGCCGCGACCATCGTCCAGGCGGCCCTGGACAAGATCCCCCAGCTCGATCCGACCACGATCGACGACCTCTACCTCGGGTGCGGCCTGCCCGGTGGCGAGCAGGGCTTCAACATGGCCCGCGTGGTGTCCACCCTGCTCGGGCTGGACACCGTGCCCGGCGCCACGCTGACCCGCTACTGCGCCTCTTCCCTGCAGACCACCCGGATGGCCATGCACGCGATCCGGGCCGGCGAGGGCGACGTGTTCGTCTCCGCCGGCGTGGAGATGGTCTCCCGGTACGCGCGGGGCAGCTCCGACGGGCTGCCCCCCGAGGCGCAAACGCTGGTCGGCGGCGGCTGGGAGAACCCACGCTTCGCGGCGGCCGGTGAGCGCTCGAAGCGTCGCGCGCAGGGTGGCGCCGAGGTGTGGGCCGACCCGCGCGAGTCCGGCGAGCTGCCGGACATCTACCTGACCATGGGGCAGACCGCGGAGAACCTGGCCCAGGTGTACGACGTCACCCGCGCCGACATGGACGCGTTCGGCGTCCGCAGCCAGAACCTCGCCGAGAAGGCCATCGCCGACGGCTTCTGGGCCCGCGAGATCACCCCGGTCACCACTCCGGACGGCACGGTGGTGAGCACCGACGACGGCCCGCGGGCGGGCGTCACCCTGGAGGGCGTGTCCGGCCTGAAGCCGGTGTTCCGTCCGGACGGTCGGATCACCGCCGGCAACTGCTGCCCGCTCAACGACGGCGCCGCCGCCGTGGTCATCATGAGCGCCCAGCGGGCCGAGGAGCTCGGGTTGACCCCGCTGGCCCGGATCGTCTCCACCGGCGTGACCGCGCTGTCGCCGGAGATCATGGGCCTCGGTCCGGTCGAAGCGTCCCGACAGGCGCTGCGCCGGGCCGGCATGACCATCGACGACGTCGACCTGGTCGAGATCAACGAGGCGTTCGCCGCGCAGGTCATCCCCTCCTACCGGCAGCTGGGCATCCCGGAGGAGAAGCTGAACGTGATGGGCGGCGCGATCGCGGTCGGCCACCCGTTCGGCATGACCGGCGCCCGGATCACCGGCACCCTGCTCAACGCCCTCGAGTGGCACGACAAGACCATCGGTCTGGAGACCATGTGCGTCGGCGGCGGTCAGGGCATGGCCATGGTGCTGGAGCGGCTGAGCTGAGCTCAGAGCGCGCTGCGGGTCGCCGTCACCTCGGCGGCGGCCCGCGCCAGCACCTCGGCACCCGGGCCGGCGGCAACGAGGTCCGCCGCGACCACCCGTAGCTGGTCGGGCAGGGCCAGGTCGTTGTCCAGCCGCGGCACCTCCCGGCGGGGTGCGCCCTCGGCGTCGGCGGCCAGGTTGGCGATCTCCTGCACCAGCCGGTGCATCAGGTCGGCGCGGGGCACGTTGCCGGTGGTCGCCACCGCCGCCCAGCGCGGCTGCTCCCAGTGCCCGACCTGACGGACCAGCAACTGCACCGCCTGGTCCAACTCCGCTGCGCTCATCGCCGCCGAGTCTACGGCCGGACGGCGCGGAGCCCGAGATCGACTCGATTTCCCCGGACATCGGCGTATCACCGCGACCGGGAGACCCCGACATCAGGAAAACCGAGTCGATCATGCACGGCCGGGTCAGCGGCGCAGGTAACTGAGCAGCCGCAACAACTGCCAGTAGAGGAAGACCAACCCGGTGAGCAGGCCGAACGCGCTCAGCCACGCGTACCGCCGGGGTCGACCGTCGCGCACCGAGCGCTCGACGAGATCGAAGTCCAGGATGAAGCTGAACGCGCCGGCGATGATGGCCACGACCGAGAAGGCGTACGGCAGCCAGCCGACCTCCCCACTGACGCTGTAGACCGCCAGCCCCGGCCGCCCCGAAATCAGGTACGACACCAGGTTGACCACGCTGAGCACGGCGATACCGAGCAGCGTGCCGATCACCAGGCGGGCCAACCGGGGCGACGCCCGGATGATCCGGGCCCGGTAGAGCGCCGCCATGCCGAGAAAGACGCCGAAGGTGCCGGCCACCGCCTGCACCACGATGCCCGGATAGACCTGTTCGAAGGTACGGCTCGCGACCCCCAGCAGCAGGCCCTGGAGAAGGGCGTAGCCGACGATCGGCACCGGGTTGGTGATCCCCCGCAGCGAGATGACCAGGACCAGTGCGATCGAGGCGAGAGCGCTGCCGGCAAGCGCGGCGCCCAGCCACACGGCGTCGGGGATCACCGCCCAGGAGACCGCCGCGGCCGCGCCGGTCAGCAGCAACAACCCGACGGTACGGACCACCACGTCGTCGACGGTCATCGCCTCGACGTCGCGGGCACCGAGGACCCGGGCCTCCAACCGGCCGGTCTCGTCCAGCCGGTTGAGCACCGGATTGTTGCTGCGCACCGCCGCCTCCTTCGCCCGCGTACCCCCAGGGCGTGTGTCAAAGTCCCTGGCCGGCCTGCGACGGAGGCTTTGACACACGCCCTCGCAGTCACTCTGCCCCGGGCGGACCGGCGGCGGCGGGTAAACGGCACGGCCGGCGCAGACGACGGCGCCCGCCCCCGCGGAAGCGGAGGCGGGCGCCGGTCAGCAGCGCGGACGAGGTCAGTCGTCGCCCTGGAAGTAGCTCAGCAGTCGCAGGATCTCGATGTAGAGCCAGACCAGGCTGACCAGGATGCCGAAGGCGGCCGTCCAGGAGTAGCGCTGCGGCAGGCCCATCCGGACGCCGTCCTCGATCTCCTTGAAGCTGAGCACGAAGCTCAGCGAGGCGACCACGATGCACACCAGGCTGAAGCCGATCGCCAACGGGCTACCGTCGCGCAGACCGGTGTTGACGCCGAACAGGGCCAGCACCAGGTTGATCAGCATGACCGCGAAGAGGCCGACCATCACCGCGATCATGCCCTTGACGAAGGCCGGGGTTGCCCGGATGACCTTCGCCCGGTAGAGCATCGCCATCAGGAAGAAGATGCCGAAGCTGGCCGCGGCGGCCTGGAGCACGATGCCGTCGTACGCCGTCTCGAACGCCTTGCTGACCATGCCGACGAAGACACCCTCGACGACCGCGTACGTGATGACCAGCGCCGGGTTGGCCATCCGGGAGAACGAGATGATCAGGCCGAGCACCAGGCCGACGACCGCCGCGCCGATCCAGGCGGCACCGACCAGCGCGTCGGGCACGAGCACCCAGGCGGCCGCGGCGGAGATGCCGAGGATGCCGAGCAGGGCGACGGTCTTGACCACCACGTCGTCGACGGTCATGGGCGCCACGGTGGGGGGCGCTGCCGGGTAACCGGCCTGGGACGGGTACTGCTGGGGAATGCCGGGCTGTCCGTACGGCCCGGTCGGGGCGTACCCGGCGGAACGCTCCCGCTCGGCCGCCTGGCCGAGCCGGGCGAGCACCGGGTTCGAGGTCTTCACTGTCTGGCCTCCCTCAGGGGGTCGTTTGCACGTGAACGTGCCCTCCAAGAGTAAACGGCCGGACCAACTCCTGGTGATCACGAATGAGAATGCGTCCTGGCCCCGCTGGTGCCCGGGGCGGGGGTCGAACCCGCACGCCTTGCGGCAGCCGCTTTTAAGGCGGCCGTGTCTGCCGTTCCACCACCCGGGCGGGTGGCACCGGCGCGCCGACACGCACGGTGCAGTGTCACCGTAGCCGGTTCGCGGCGACCCGGCGTACCCCGCCAGGCTGGCCGCATTAGGGTCGATGCCGTGAGCAGCGCAGCCCCCACGGCCTCCGACGCCGCCCCTGAGCAGGCCTTCCGCCTCGCCGATCAGATCAACCGCCAACCCTGGGCCGTCCGGCTGCTGGCCGCCGCCCGCCGGCACCGGGCGGACCTGCTCGTCGCGCTGATCTGCACGGTGGTGGCCGGCTGGCTCACCCACGGGCTGTGGCCCGACCCGTCCGGACGGACGCTGGCGCTGAACCCGGAGGACCAGACCCTCTACGAGTGGTTCCTCGCGGTCGACGCGCGAGCGTTGCTCGGTGACTTCAGCCTGCTCACCGACCGGCTCAACGCCCCCGACGGGGTCAACCTGATGACCAACACCACGGTCATCGCGCTCGGCATCGTCTGCGCGCCGATCACGCTGCTGCTCGGCGCCCCGGTCACCTTCGCGCTACTCGCCGCCGCCAACCTGGCCGGCACCGCCGTCGCCTGGTACCTGCTGTTCCACCGGGCGTTGCGCGCCCGACGGCTCGCCGCCGCCCTCGGCGGAGGACTGTGCGGGTTCGGCCCCGGCATGATCTCGCAGACCAACAGTCATCTGCACATGACCGCCCAGTGGCTGGTGCCGGTGATCGTCTGGCTGGTGGTCCGGCTGTTGCGGGCGTCCGACCCGGGACCGACGCCGCCCGGCACCCCCGCCGGGCCCGGCCGGTCACTGCCCGCCGGACCGGACCGGCGGCGCGTGTTCAGCTCCGCGGCCGGGCTCGCCACGGCGGTCACCGCACAGGTCTTCATCGGCGAGGAGGTGCTCTTCCTCGCCGCCGTCACGATGCTGGTGATGGCGGTCAGCTACGCCGTGGCGGACCGGGACCTGGCCCGCCGGGCGCTGCCGACCTTCGCCGGCGGGCTGGCGGTCGCCGCCGGGCTGGCCCTGCTGGTGCTCGGATATCCGCTGTGGTTCCAGTTCGCCGGGCCGCAGGGGGTCGCCGACGGGATGTTCAGCCCGGCCTACTTCTCCGCCGACCTGAGCAGCTGGTGGACCGTCTCCCCGCTGTCGGTGGCCGGCAGCGCCGAGTCCGCCCGGCTGACCACCGGCCCGGCCGAGTACAACACGTTCCTCGGCTGGCCGCTGCTGCTGGTCACCGCGGCCTGCGCGGTCTGGATCTGGGTGGGGCGCCGCCGGCTGGTGCTCGCCTGCGTGGTCGCGGCACTGGTGATGGGCGCGCTCTCGCTCGGCCCGGAGGTGGTGCTCGGCGGCACCAGGACGGCGCTGCCCGGCCCGTACGCCCTGCTGGCCGGGCTGCCGGTGGTGGACGGCGCGCTGCCGATGCGGTTCGGCCTGGCGCTGCTCCCGATCATCGCGACGCTGCTGGTGCTGGCGCTCGACAAGGCCCTGCGGAGCACCGGTCGGGCGCGGCGGCTGGTGCCGCTGGCCGTCGTCGCGGCCCTGCTGCCGATCTTCCCGACCCCGCTGCCGACGGCAGAGCGGCCCGCCGTGCCGGAGTTCATCACCGGCGGGCACTGGCGGCAGTGCGTCCGTCCCGGCGGGGTGCTGGTCCCGGTGCCGCTGCCCACGCCCAAGGAACCGTGGCCGATGCGCTGGGCCGCGGCCGCCGACGCCGGCTTCGGTCTGCCCGAGGGCTTCTTCATCGGCCCGTACGGGCGGGGCGGCACCGCGGCGATGGGCACCTTCAAGCAGCCCACGTCCGCCCTGCTCGCCGACGTCGCGCGACGCGGCGACCAGCCGGCCATCGGTGACGAGCAGCGCCGGCAGGCCGCCCGGGACGCGGACTTCTGGGGCGCCTCGTGCGTGGCCCTGGCGGACGACGCCCCACACGTGGAGAGTCTGCGCGCGACCCTGGAGCAGCTCTACGGCCCGGCCACCCGGATCGCCGACGCCTGGATCTGGCGGGTCTGACCGGCTCCGACGCGGTGTCGGAAAAGGGCCCCTCCCGCACCGAAGACGGTAGCGGAGGGGCCCTTCTCGTACGACTGGGTCAGACCCGGGGAGCGCCGACCGGCTGGGACGCCTCGACGAACTCCTCGCGCGGGTCGTGCAGCTGGCCCAGGGCGACCACCTCGCGCTTGAGGAAGAACGCCAGCGACCAGTCCACCACCACCCGCACCTTGCGGTTGAACGACGGGATCCGGCTCATGTGGTACGTCCGGTGCATGAACCAGGCCGGCCAGCCGGTCATCTTGATGCCGTACACCTGGGCGACGCCCTTGTGCAGGCCGAGGCTGGCCACGCTGCCGACGTGCTTGTGCTTGTAGTTGACCGGCTCGCGGCCCCGGATGACCGCCGCGATGTTGTCGGCCATCAGGGCGGCCTGCCGCACCGCGTGCTGGGCGCTCGGCGAGCAGAAGTTGCCCGGCTCCTTGGTCAGGTCGGGCACCGCCGAACAGTCCCCGGCGCTCCAGGCGCCCTCGACCACCCGGTCACCGTCGACCACCTGGAGAGTGGGCAGGCAGGTGACCCGCCGGCGGTCGTCGCGCGGGAGATCGGTGGCGTCCAGCATCGGCGACGGCTTCACGCCGGCCGTCCAGACGATGGTGTCGGAGCGGAAGCTGTCCCCGTCGGAGAGCTTGACCACCCCGTCGACGCAGGACTCCAGCCGGGTGTCCAGTCGGATGTCCATGTTCCGCTTGAGCAGCTGCTGCACCGTGTAGGCGCCCATGTCCCGGTCCACCTCGGGCAGCACCCGCTGGGTGGCCTCGACGAGCACCCAGCGCATCTCCTCGGGCTCCAGCTCCGGGTAGTAGCGCATGGCGTCTCGGGCCATGTCCTCCATCTCGGCGAGCGCCTCGATGCCGGCGTAGCCACCACCGACGAAGGTGAAGGTCAGCGCCGATCGGCGGACGTCCGGATCGGGGGTAACGGCGGCCACGTCCAGCCGGTCCAGCACGTGGTTGCGGAGGTAGATCGCCTCGCCGATGGTCTTGAACCCGATGCCCTGCTCGTGCAGGCCGGGGATCGGCAGCGTCCGGGACACCGAGCCCGGGGCCACGATCACGTGGTCGTACGCGATCTCCCGGGCCGGGCCGACGATCGGCTGCACGGTGGCCACCTTGCGGTCGTGCTCGACACGGGTGACCGTGCCCGCCACCACCGTGCACCGCCGCAACTCACGCCGCAGCGGCACCACGGAGTGCCGGGGAGAGATGTTGCCCGCTGCGGCCTCGGGCAGGAACGGCTGGTAGGTCATGTGCGGCTGGGGGTCAACCACGATGACCTCAGCCTCACGGGAGCTGAGCTTCTTCGACAGGCGCAGGGCGGCATAGAGACCGACGTGCCCGGCACCCACCACAAGGATCCGCTTCGGATTCACGTCATCTATCTTTCCCCGACCGACTCAGGTAATCCCGCTCGCGGCCCCCATCTGTGACGGAGCACAACCCCTGTGACCTGGATAACCCTGCTGCATCACCCATTACCTGCGTCGCAGGAGCCAACCCAGCAACGCGGCTATCCCCACCGCCACGAGCAACCCGAGCACGGTGACCCACTGGTGCCCGCTCTGCCCGTCGATGCCCGCGACCTGCAACAGCAGCACCCCCAGCACGGCGGTACCCAGCAGCACCGCGGCCGCCCGCAGCAGCCAACGCGTGATCAGCTCCGGGTCCACCACCCCGTCGTAGGGCAGCAGCGCGGCCAGCGCGCAGAGAGTGTGCCCCAGGTAGAGCAGCGCGGCGACGGCGAGCAGCCGCCAGAGCGCCACCGGGCGGCCGTAACCGTCGGTGGCGAGCAGCCAGCCGCCGACCATGACCAGCGCCGCGAAGGTCGGCCAGACCCGGCGCGGACCCACCGCGGGCAGCAGCGCGGCCCCCGCGAGCAAGCCGAGCGGCCGGCCGGACAGCACCTCGGCGGGGAACGCCACCGCGAACCCGGCCAGCACGGTGACGAAGATCCCGACCCGAACCATGAGCGGGGCGAGGCTGATCCGGGCGAAGGCGTCCTGGGCCGCCCGGACCCGCCCGGTGACGGCGTCCATCATCTGCGCCCCCTCATCGGGCTCCCACCCTCGGGGCCATCGCCAGCCGCGCCACGTCCCGCAGCACCTGGTCCAGGCTGCCGGCGCCGGCCCACCGGACCACCGGAACGCCGTGCTCCCGGAGCTGCCCGATCATGATTTCCCGGTCCAGCCGCCACAACCGGTACGCGACCTCGGCCCAACCCCCGTCCTTCGGCGGCGTCAGGTCGGTCGGCAGCGTGTCCACCGCCACCACGAACCGCCCGGCGCGGGCCAGCCGGGCCAGCATCTGCGCCGACCGCTCGTCCAGCAGCGGGGTCAGCACCACCACCAGCGCGTCCGAGGAGAGCAGTTGCGGGCCGAACACCTGGTCGTACGGCTCGTGCGGGGAGGACTCGGCACGCACGTCGAGCAGCCACTCCAGCACCGTCAGGTACTGCCGACGGCCGGCGGCCGGACGCAGGCGGCGCGCCGCCGGACCGTACTCCAGCAGCGAGACCCGGTCGCCCCGGTGCAGATAGTGCTCGGCGATCGCGGCGGTGGCCCGCACCGTGGTGTCCAGGACCGACGCCGCGCCGCCCACCCCGCCGGAGCGACCGGCCTCGGCGAGCACGTCGAGCAGCACCACCACCTCGGCGTCCCGGTCGGAGAGGGTGGCCGCCACGTGCAGTTGCCGGGCGCGCAACGACACCCGCCAGTCGATGCGGCGCAAGCGGTCACCGGGCCCGAAGATCCGCACGCCGGCCAGCTCGCCGCCCTCCCCGGGCCGCCGCGAGTGGTGCGCTCCGACCAGGCCGGCGGCTCGCGGCATCGCCTCCACCGCCTCGAACGGTTCGGTTCGCGGATAGACCCGGACCCGGACCGGCTCGGTGATCACCGCCCGGGAGACCAGCAAACCACCGGCCGTGGCGACCCGCGCGCCGGCCGGACCAACCGGGTGCCGACCCCAGCGCAGGGCCCTGCCGGCCAGTTCGAGGTCCACCGCCGTCGCCCTGGGCACCGACGTCACGAACGGCCGGTCGGCGACGGAGCGCCGCCTGCCACCGGCCGGTGCCGCGCCATCGCTCGGCGTCGCCTCGTCCGGCGACCCGTCGAGGCCGAAGCCGGCCCGCTCGATCCGCAGCCACGGAGAGACCCGGGACCGCACCACCACCAGGTCGTAGTCGACCGTGTCCGGGTTGCCGACGCTCACCGCCGCCGTCACCGCGCCGCCCTCGACCAACGGCCCGTCCTCACCGGGGACGATCCACACCTGCGGCAGCGTGGAGGGCCGGCGGCGCAGCGCGTACGCGGTGCCGAGCGCGAACGGTACGGCCAGCACGATCAGGTCGACCCGCCCCAGCAGCACCCCCACCACCAGGAACAGGCCGGCGAGCAGCACCGCCCGGCCGAGTGCCCAGGTGGGCGCCCAGCCGGTGGCCGGCTCCGGCTCGGCGGATCGCGGCGCGGGCACGGTCGGTCCCGTCATCAGTGTCGGGGCCCGCCGGAGGCGTAGCTGGGCAGCGCGCCGCTCGCCGGCGCCGGAGTGCCCTCCAGCACCTCGCCGACCACGAACGCCGGGTCGACCCGGCGCAGCCACATCTCCGGGCGCAGGGTGATCCGGTGGGCCAGCGCGGGCGCCGCCACCTCCTTGACGTCCTCCGGCACCACGTAGTCCCGGCCGCCGAACACCGCACGGACGCGGGCCAGCAGCAACAGCGCCAGCGAGCCCCGCGGCGACGCCCCGACCAGCACCGACGGGTGCTCCCGGGTGGCGGCGGTGAGCGCCACGATGTAGCGGCCGATGGAGTCCTCCACCACCACGTCCTCCAGGGCGGCCTGCATCGCCCGCAGGGTGGCCGCGTCGACCACCGGCTTGATCTCCGCCTCCTCGCGGCGGCGACCCATCCGGCGGCGCAGCACCTCCCACTCCTCGTCGTGCTCCGGGTAGCCGAAGGAGACCCGGAGCAGGAACCGGTCCAGCTGCGCCTCCGGCAGTGGATAGGTGCCCTCGTACTCGATCGGGTTGGCGGTGGCCAGCACGTGGAACGGCTCGTCCAGCTTGTAGGTCACCCCCTCCACCGAGACCTGCTTCTCCTGCATGGCCTCCAGCAGCGCGGACTGGGTCTTCGGGGGCGTCCGGTTGATCTCGTCGGCGAGGAGCAGGTTCGTGAAGACCGGGCCGGCCCGGAAGGTGAAGTCGCCGTTGCGCTGGTCGTAGAGGAACGAGCCGGTGACGTCGGCGGGGAGCAGGTCCGGGGTGAACTGGAGCCGGCGGAAATCCAACCCGAGTGCCTGGGCGAAGGAGCGGGCGGTGAGCGTCTTGCCCAGACCCGGCAGGTCCTCCAGCAGGACGTGCCCACCGGCCAGGATGCCGGCGAGGACCAGCTCCAACGCGTCCCGCTTGCCGACCACGACCGTGCCGACCGCGTCCAGCACCGCCCGGGCCAGACGGCCGACCTCGGCGGCGGGCATGCTCGGGTCCACGTCGTTCATCAGATCTTCTCCAGTTCGGCGACGATCACCGCGATGTCGCGCGGCGACGGGGGGCGGCGAGGCGGGCTCTCCAGAAACGTCCACAGCCGCTCGCCCAGCAGGACACGGGCGCGGGCCGGGTCCGACTCGCGGGTGACGCCGTGCTTCAGGCGCATCCGTTCGTCGGCCAGTTCAGCGATTCGGGGCAGGACCACGCCGGTGAAGCGTTCGGGTCGCGTCGTGGACCAGTCGAGCGGCCATTCCCAGCGGTTGACGGCGGTGCGCAGCGCGTCCCGGGCGCCCCAGTTGTAGCTGCCGTCCTCCTCGCCCCTCGCCATCCGCCCGCCCGGCGGCGGCGGGGGTGGCGGCGCGAGCAGGCCGGTGACCCGGCGGACCGCCAGCACCGCGAGCACCCCGGCGATCAGCACGGGCAGGGAGACCTGGAGGCCGACCGCCCGCAGCCCGGCGACCAGCACCGCGACCAGCGCCGCCGCGATCGCGAGCGAGCGCAGCACGAGGCGCGCCCGACCGCCACGCGACTGCGGGTCGGCCCGCGCCGGTTCCTCCTCGAAGGCGAGCAGGTCGTCGATGCTGGTGCTGCTCACGGTGCGACCTCCGGCGCGGGGGCCACCGTGGCCAGTTCGTGGCGCAGCCGGCGCAGGGCGGCCCGGGCCTGGTCGCGGGTGCGTCCGTCGACCGGGCGGGTCGCGTACCGGGCCTCCCGGTAGACGTGCGCGAACTCGGCCAGCACGTCGGCGCTGACGATCGCCGGCACCCCGGCCGACGGGTCGCCGCGCAGCAGCCGGGTGACCAGGTCGGTGGGGGTGTCGCCGAGCCGCCGGGGAACACCGGCCGTGGCGGCGGCCTCCTCCAGGCGTACCCAGCAGGCGATCACCGCCACCCGGGGATCGGTGTCCCGGTCGTCCAGCTCCACCAGGCCGGCGTCGAGGGCGGCGACCACCTCGCGGGCGGTGCCCTCGGCCGTACGCCGGGCCTTCTGCGCCGGCAGTGCCCGGGTGGTGCGGCGCACCGCACCGCGGATGAGGATCCAGGTGAGGTAACCGAACACGGCGACGATGGCCAGCCCGAGCAGCACCATCGCCACCGTGGCGATCCACTGCGGGATGTGCGCCTGGGTGGCCTCGCCGGCCTCGCGCGGCTCCACCGGGATCGACGGCGATGGCTCCGCCGTCGGGTACTCGGGGACCCAGGGGACGTTCTCCGCTGCCGGCGGGATCCGGCTGGCCCCGATCGACGAGTGCGCCGAGGCCAACGCGGCCCCGGCGAGCAGGACGGCGACCGCACCCACCGGCCACCATCGGCGGAGCAGGCCGAGCACCTGGCGCAGCACCCCGGGCTCTTCGGCGGGGTACGGCGTGGGCGGGCGCGTTCCGTCCGTCATGGCCACCGCCCCACGCGCTCTCAGTCCACTCCGGCCAGCTGCTTGGCCCGGCCGAAGACATCGTCCAGCATTTCTGGCGTCAGCCGCCCGGTGAAGGTGTTCTGCTGGCTGACGTGGTAGCAGCCGAGCAGTTCCGGTGCGGCCGTGCCGGACCAGTGTGCCCCATGGCCGAACCTCGGTCGCGGGCTGGGCGGGCGCTGCCCGTACACCTGGTGCAGCACCGGCCACCACGCTGCCCAGGCGAACGCGCCCAGCGCGACCACGACGCGCAGGGTGGGCCGGATGAGGGCGACCTCCCGGTGCAGCCAGGGCGCGCAGGTGTCCCGCTCGTCCGGGGTGGGCTTGTTGTCCGGCGGCGCGCACCGGACGGCCGAGAAGATGCGGGTGTCCCGCAGTGTCAGCCCGTCGTCGGCGGCGACACTGGTCGGCTGGTTGGCGAGCCCGGCGCGGTGCAGGGCGGCGAAGAGCACGTCACCCGACCGGTCGCCGGTGAAGATCCGGCCGGTGCGGTTGCCACCGTGCGCGGCGGGCGCCAGGCCGAGGATCGCGATCCGCGCGTCGGCGGCGCCGAAGCCCGGGACCGGCCGGCCCCAGTACTCCTGGTCGCGGAACGCGGCCCGGCGGGTGCGGGCCACGTCCTCCCTCCACCGGACCAGCCGTGGGCAGGCGAAACAGTCGCTCACCGCCGCGTCCAGGTCGGCCAGATCGGTCGCCCGCGCGGCGCGGGCGACCACCTGATCGGGGGTACGCGACTCAGCCAAGCTTGGCCCGGAAGAGTTCCAGGGTGCGGGCGAAGGCGCTGGCGGCGGCCCGCTGGTCGAACGCCTCCGGCCGGTCGTCGTTGAAGAAGGCGTGCGAGGTGCCGGGGTAGTCGTAGAGGTGGCAGGTCCCGCCGGCCTCCTCAATGGCCCGGCGGGCGGTCTGCACACCCTCGGCGGCCGACGTGCCGTCCTCTTCGGAGCAGTGGATGACGGCGGCCTTGCCGGCGTAGTCGGCCCAGTCGGGGCGCATCGACTCCCAGGGCAGTACGGGGTAGAAGCCCACGCTGGCGACGATGCGCTCGGAGATCGTCGCCGACCAGAGAGCCAGGCTGCCGCCGGCGCAGAAGCCCACCGCGCCCACCTTGCCGGTGACCTCCGGCCGGCCGGCGAGGTAGTCGGCGGCGCCGGCGATGTCCTTCGCCGCCTCGTCCATTCGCATCGCCATCAGCAGCCGCTGTGCCTCGTCCGGTTCGCTGGTGGTCTCACCGTGGTAGAAGTCCGGAGCGAGGGCGACGAAGCCGGCCTCGGCGAACCGGTCCGCCACCGACCGGATGTGCGGGACCAGGCCCCACCACTCCTGGATGACGATGACGGCAGGGCTGGCGACGCCGCTGGCGGGTATCGCGAGATACCCCTCGCTCGTGCCCCCGTTGCTGCGGTAGCTCACCATCTCGCCCATCGGCCGTCCTCCTAGCGGTCAGTCATCGTTGGCTGGTCGCCCAGTGGTCCTACGTGCCGGTAGCCTGCCATGCCACGACGCCGCCGGGAAGACGCGGGAACAGTGGCATTCACCTCCCGTTTGCCGGGTGGTGACTGCGCGTACGCCGACGGCGGCGGGGAAGGTTCCCCGCCGCCGTCGGCGCCGCTGCCCGGTCTGGTGACGCTCCGGTCAGGCCTTCTTGGTCAGGCAGAGCAGGTAGCCCGTCTTGCCCGGCTCGATGCTGTAGAAGACGTAGCCCTCCTCGCCCTCCTTGAGGTAGCCGTCGCACGCGGTGCCGGCCTTGGCCTGCGCCTCGGTCTGCCCGTCGACCCGACCGACCACGTTGTACGCCGCGTCGGTGGAGGTGCACTCGACGACCTTGGCGCCGTCGACCTCCTCCTCCTCGGTGCCGGTGACCTCGGGCAGCTCGGCAATGCAGTCGCCGGCCTTGGCGTCGGCGGTCTCGTCCTTGTTCAGGAAGTTGCCGATCGTGGTGGCGAGGCCGAACTTCAGGCCGGCGATGACGACGAACACGACGATCGCGCCGATGATGCCGAGGGCCTTCTTTGCACCGGGCTTCTTCGCCTCCGGCTCGACCGGCGACGGCGTCTCGACGGCCGGCTGGGGCGGCGCGACGTCGGACGCGGGGGGCGGTGCGACCTGCTCTGACACGGGGGTTCCTTCCGAGGGGTTGATGAGCAGACGACACCGTAACGATCATTGATTTCCGGCGTCGTCCCGCTCGCCTCGTCCGTTCAGCCATTTCCCAGCTTCGTGTGCATGATCCAATTCACATCGCCGTTCAGCCCGTCGCGGTCGGGGTCGGCGCGCCGCTCGGTGTGGGACTGGGCGTCACGGTCGGGCTCACCGTGGGTTGTCCGGTGGACGTCCCGGACGGGTCCGGCGTGGTGGTCGACCCCGGCGTGCTGGTCGACTCGGGCGTCGCGGACGGAACCACAGCGCCGGGGGCGCGGGGCCCGAAGGGCGCCTGGTTCGGGCAGTACGGGTACGCCCGCAGCAGCGGCTTGCCGTACTCGTCGGCGAGGTCCGTGCAGTCCGGGTAGCCAAGCCGGATCGGGTCTCCGTTCTGGTCGAAGAGCCGGGCGTTCTCCACCAGCCGGCCCTCGCTGTCGTAGACGAAGACGTCCCGGACCCGGTCGTACGGGCCGTTGATCGACGCAGGGTCGATGCCGTAGTCGCCGTAGCGCATCCGGTCCTCCGCCTGGATCAGGGAGGAGAGCGCGAAGACCACCAACACCGCACTGCCGACCTGCACCGCCGAGCGCGGCCACCGGGTCAGCTGGGCCGAACGACGGCCGATCCAGATGGAGGCGAGCACGAAGCCGAGCAGCATGATGAATCCGGCGAGCAGTTCTCCGCCGAACCGGGGCAGCAGGCCGAAGCTGCCGCCGGTGCTGATCACGGTGACCAGCATCGCCGCCAGGTAGCCGCGGAGCACCCACCAACCGGGGCGCAGCAGCCGGAGGAAGTCGCTTGCCGTCGCGTACCCCAGGGGTGGGCCGAGCCGGGTGTCCAGGGCGCGCAGCCGGCCGCGGACCCGGACCACCGCGGTCGCGACCCGCTGGTCGAGATTGCGGCCACCGCCCGGCTCGGCGCCCGCTGCGGAGCGCAGCTCGGCGGCGTACGTCTCGGGCTCGCCCAGCCGCTCGACGAGGGTGCCCTCGGCCTCGGCGGCGACCTCGGTGAGGTGGTCGGCGAGATCCTCGGTCAGCTCGTCGCGTTGCGTGGTCGGCAGGTCGGCCAGGGCGGCCCGGACCCGCGCCACGTAGTCGGTGATCTCCTGCTCCGTGACGGTCATGCCGCCAGCCCCCGATCGTCGAGCAGACTGTCCATGGTGGTGGCGAACGAGCGCCAGAGCTTGCCGGAGCGGGCCAACTGGTCGCGCCCCGCGGCGTTGAGCGAGTAGTACTTGCGGTGCGGCCCGGATTCGCTCGGCACGACGTAGGTGGTGAGCAGGCCGGCGGCGAAGAGGC
Source organism: Micromonospora sp. CV4 (assembly GCF_003667455.1). Lineage (NCBI taxonomy): Bacteria > Bacillati > Actinomycetota > Actinomycetes > Micromonosporales > Micromonosporaceae > Micromonospora > Micromonospora sp. CV4. Next base: position 43,644 of record NZ_RCVI01000254.1, read on the forward strand.
GGCGCAGCGTGCCGTAGACCGAGGCGTCGCCGACCTCCTCCAACCCGGCCTCCCGGAGCCGGCGCAGGATGTCGTAGCCGTAGCCGTCCTCCTCCCGGAGCACGGCCAGGACGGCGAGGTCGAGCACGCCCTTCAGCAACTGTGTGGTGTCCACGCATTGCACACTAGTGTGCAATGCGAAGTAGCGTCAACGGTTTCGCCCCGACACGCCGTAGCGGGGCTGGCGGGTCCGGGGGGTCAGACCGGGCGCTGGGCGGTGATCGACTCCAGATCGGCGATATCGGGGTTTCCCGAGGACGTGGACACCGCGATATCGGCGATCTGGAGAGGCGGTCTGGAGAGGCGGAGGGGGACTCGCCGCGCCGCTGAGCTGTCTAGTGGAGACTCCAGGCGATGCCGTCGAGGATGTCGTGCTCGGAGGCGACCACCGACGGCATGCCGGCCCGCTCCATGATCACCCGGAGCACCAGCGCACCCGCGCCGATCACGTCGGCCCGGCCCGGATGCATCACCGGGATCGCCAACCGCTGTTCACGCGTCCGGCCCAGCAGGTCGGCCGTCACCTCGGCCACCGCGTCGTACGACACCCGGGCGTGGTGGATGCGCTCGGGGTCGTACTCCCGCAGGCCCTGGGCGATGGCGACCACGGTCGTGACCGACCCGGCGAGACCGATCAGCGTTGCCGCCTCCCGGCCGGGCACCACCGCGAGCGCCCGGTCCACCACCGCCGCGATGTCGGCCTGCGCGGCCGCGACCTGCTCCGGCGTCGGCGGATCGCCGGGCAGGTGCCGCTCGGTCATCCGGACGCAGCCGATGTCCACCGAGATCGCCGCCCGCACCCCGCCGACCCGGTCACCGACCACGAACTCGGTGGAGCCGCCGCCGATGTCCACGACCAGGAACGGCTCCTTGGCGTCGGCGGGCAGCCCACGCACCGCACCGGTGAAGGAGAGCCGCGCCTCCTCGTCACCGCTGACCACCTCCGGCGCGACCCCGAGGGTGCGCTGCACCATCTCGGTGAAGTCAGCGGCGTTCGCCGCGTCCCGGGAGGCCGAGGTGGCGCACATCCGCACCCGCTCCGCACCCAGCTTCTCGATGTCGGCGGCGTACGACGCCAGCGCCACCCTGGTCCGCTCGATCGCCTCCGGCGCCAACCGGCCGGTCCGGTCCACGCCCTGCCCCAGCCGGACAATCTCCATCCGTCGGGTCAGGTCGGTCAGCGGCGCCTGCGAGCCGGCCGACGGCTCGGGCAGGTCGGCGACCAGCAGTCGGATCGAGTTGGTCCCGCAGTCGATGGCCGCCACACGCGTCGTCACGGCAGCAACCTTACGGCAGGCCAGGCGGTCGCCCGGCGGCTTGTCCGGCGGCTTGTCCGGCGGCTTGTCCGGCGGTGGGGCACTCCGCGGAAAGGTCCGGCGCCGGCATCTCCGAACCCGCACCCAACAGGTGGGTGCCGAGCGGTGTCAGGTGGTGCCGGACGGCTCCGCCGTCCCGTTCGCTGGCGATCAGCCCGGCCGCCCGCAGCGCGGTGGCGTGCTCCGACGTCGAAGAGAGACTGATCCCGACGGCCCGGGCCAGCACCGTCGTGGTCAGCCCGCCGTCCTCCGCGAGCCGACGGAGCACCAGCGCCCGGGTGGTGCCGAGCAGCCGCCCGAGTCGGTCGACCGCCGCAGAGGCGGCCCGGCGAGGCATCGGCACCGGGTAGACGAGCAGGATCGGCCGCCCCGGCTCGACCAGCACCCGAGGGCGGGGACCAGCCAGCGGAGAGGGCACCAGGACGAGCCCGTGCCCGGCGCCGGTCAGCTCCTCGTGCCACCAGGTCCGCACCTCCAGCACGGGCTCCCGCCAGCGGATCGCCGGGTGCAGTCCGTCGAAGAGGCTGGCCAGGCCGTGCCGCACCAACCGCTGGCTGGCGCAGGCCACCTGCTGGCGGTGCCCCGCCACCAGGTCGGGCCAGTGCGGCGCCAGGACGGCCTCGAACCAGGTGTGCACCGCCCCGCCGAACAGGTCCAGCAGCTCCGGGTCGGCCGCCGCGAACCGCCGCCGCAGCGGGCTGGCGGTCACGTCGGCGTACGTCGCGGTTACCTCGGCTCGGACCCGCCGCGCCGGGGTGGCCCGCATCGCCTCCAGCCCGGCCGCCACCGACTCCGCGCCGTCGAAGGGGGTGACGAAATCCGGCAGGCTCCCCCGACCGGGCAGAAGGTGCCGCAGGATCGCGGTGGCGGCCTGGGCGACGCCGGCGGCCTCGACAGCCATCGCGTGCTCGGCCAGGGACGGCGCCATCACCGCGACCGTGGGATCACGCAGCCACTGACTGGCCAGCAGCGCGGTCCCGACCGGGTGCAGCCGGTCGGCGAACCGCACCCGGCACAGGTCCGCCGGACCGAGCTCGAGGCGAAGCATGGAGACAGCCTGCCTGCCTTCGGCCAGGACCGAAAGGGTTGATCCGCAGGCCGGCCGCCTCCAGTGTGGACGCCGGGATCGACGGGGGGTGGCCGGCGTGCGTCGGACGATGGCAGTGTTGACGGGGCTCTGTCTCATCGTGGCCGTCGCGGCCTGCGAGCGGGGGGAGCCGTCGTCGGCCCCGCCGGCCGCACCGTCCCCGTCGGTCGAACGCCCGGCGCCGGGCGACCACCGGCTCACCCTGAAGCACAACGGGCTGGACCGCACCTACCTGCTGCACGCACCACCCGGGTACGACCCCAGCCGGTCGCCCGCGCTGGTCATCGCGATGCACTTCTATCCCGGAACCGGCTCCGCGATGCGGGAGCTGACCGGTCTGGACGCCAAGGCCGACAAGGACAACGTCCTGGTCGCCTACCCCGACGGGAACGCCGGCGGCTTCAACGCGCTGATCTGCTGCGGCAAGGCGGACGACGTCGGCTTCCTCAACGCCCTCACCGACCACCTGGTGCAGACCTGGCGGGTGGACCCGACCCGGGTCTTCCTCACCGGCATCTCGAACGGCGCCGACATGAGTTTTCGGGCGGCGGTGGAGAGTACGGGCCGTTTCGCCGCGATCGGAGTGGTCAGCGGCGGCTACAGCGGTCCCCTGACCACGCCCGAGAACTACGTACCGAAGAGCCCCGTTTCGGTGATCACCTTCATCGGGTCCCAGGACCGGAACGACTCGGTCTTCGAGGCGGGCATGCGGACCTGGCAGCAGCGACTCCGGTGCAAGCCCAGCCCCAAGGCGTCCGGAGTGCCGGGAGTCACCCGGACCATGGCCCGCTGCGCGGACGGCAGCGACGTCAGCATCTACACGATCGCCAGCATGGGCCACAGCTGGCCGGGTGCGACAACCGGTCAGCTCGCCGCACCCACCGCGGGTCTGTCCGCCAGCGACCTGATGTGGGAGTTCTTCGCCGCGCACCCCCGCAAGGCCACCACCTAGAGCCGCAGCAGCATCCGGGTGTTGCCCAGCGTGTTCGGCTTGACCCGCTCCAGGTCCAGGAACTCCGCGACACCCTCGTCGTACGAGCGCAGCAACTGCTCGTAGACCGGCTGCGGCACCGGCGCGCCGTCGATCGCCTGGAACCCGAACGAGGCGAAGAACCGGGTCTCGAACGTGAGCACGAAGATCCGGGCGACGCCCAGCTCCCGGGCCGCGTCGATCAGCTCACCCACCAGCCGGTGCCCGATCCGTTGGCCCCGGCAGGACGGATCCACCGCGACGGTGCGGATCTCGGCCAGGTCCTCCCACATCACGTGCAGCGCCCCGCAGCCCACCACGGCGTCGTCCCCGGCGCGGACCGCCACCCGGAACTCCTGCACGTCCTCGTAGAGGGTGACGGTGGCCTTGCTCAGCAGCCGCCGGTCGTCGGTGTACGTGTCGACCAGCCGCCGAATGCCCCGCACATCCCCGGTGCGGGCCCGCCGCACCAGGATCTGACTCTCGGGTGCCGAGGCCCCGGCCTGCCCGCTCATTCGCCCGCCGGCACGTCCACGCACGGGCCGGCCGTCCACCAGGGTTCGACCAGCGCCAGCGTCTCGTCGCCGAACGGGTTCACCCCGGGGCCGGCACCCAGCGCGTGCCCCAGGTGCACGTGCAGGCACTTCACCCGGCCGGGCATCCCGCCGGCCGAGATGCCGGCGATCTCGGGCACCTCGCCGATCGCCTCCCGGCGGGTGAGGTAGTCCTCGTGCGCCGCCCGGTAGTGGGCGGCCAGCTCGGGATCCGTCGTCAGCCGGTCGGCCATCTCCTTCATCAGCCCGGCCGACTCCAGCCGGCTGCACGCCGCCGTGGCCCGGGGGCAGGTCAGGTAGTACAGCGTCGGGAACGGGGTGCCGTCGGCGAGGCGGGGCGTCGTCTCCACCACGTCCGGCAGGCCACACGGGCAGCGGTGCGCCACCGCCCGGGTCCCACGGGGCGGGCGGCCGAGCTGCGCGGCCACCGCGGCCAGGTCGGCCTCGGTGGCCGGCTCGCGGTGCGGCAGGGGTACGGAATCCGCCGCCGACTCCGGCGGTGGTGCGACAGTCACGGTGCCCATCTCTCCTGGTGCGCTGGTCGGTGGCTCACTTGCCGGGTTGCTGGCTGTCCGCCGCCTGAACGCTCGACCAGAGCGTGTCGTACCAGGTCACCGGACCGGTCGGGGCGGCCGGCCCGTCCGGCTTTCCGGCGTCCCGGGCGGCGCCCTCCGGGTCGTGCAGCACCACCATCATCTTCTCGCCCGGCCGGCCCATGAAGAACCGCTCCCGGGCTTTGGTCTCGATGTACGCCTTGTCCTTCCATTTGGCGGCCTCGGCGGCGAGCTTGCCGATCTCTTCTTCCTGCGCCACCTGGGCGGCCTCCATCCGCTCGATGTCGGCCTGCTGGTCCAGGTAGACCCGAACCGGGTAGGTGTAGGCCAGCGCGAGTGCGATCAGGACCGCGAACAACACGGTGGCCCGGCCGGTGAAGCGACGGGGGTGGGGTGCGGCGAGCCGTTTGACGGCACCACCGGTGGCGGTGCGTCGAGCGGCGGCCGGACGGTTCGCGGAGCGGACCGCCTCAGCGCCCCGGGCCGCGCCCGGCGCCCGACCAGCGGCGCCGCGCGGCTCGGCGCGTACGCCGGTCTCCCGGACCGATCCCCGAGTGGCGCGGCCACCACCCGGCCGACCGGACTGACCCGGTCGGCGGGCGGGACGCTGACCACCCGGTGTGCGGCGCTGCTGCATCGTCACACCCCTCCCCCGAGGCTTCCCGACAACCTTTTAGGCCGAACGGTAGCGCGGGAACGCCCCAGCGCCGGCGTAGCGCGCCGCGTCGGCCAGCTCCTCCTCGATCCGGAGCAGCTGGTTGTACTTGGCGACCCGGTCCGAGCGGGCCGGCGCGCCGGTCTTGATCTGACCGCAGCCGGTGGCGACCGCCAGGTCGGCGATGGTCGTGTCCTCGGTCTCGCCGGAGCGGTGGCTCATCATGCACTTGAAGCCGGCCCGGTGGGCCAGGTCCACCGCGTCCAGGGTCTCGGTCAGCGAACCGATCTGGTTGACCTTGACCAGGACCGCGTTCGCCGCCTTCTCCGCGATGCCGCGGGCGATGCGCTGCGGGTTGGTCACGAACAGGTCGTCACCGACGATCTGCACCCGGTCGCCGATCGAGGCGGTCAGCGTCTGCCAGCCGGTCCAGTCGTCCTCCGCCAGCGGGTCCTCGATCGACACGATCGGGTACTCGTCGGCCAGCTTGGTGTAGTAGGTGCTCATGTCCTCGGCGGACTTCGGGCTGCCCTCGAAGGTGTAGGTGCCGTTGTCGAAGAACTCCGTCGCCGCCACGTCGAGCGCGAACACGATGTCGCTGCCCAGCCGGTACCCGGCCTTCTCGACCGCCTCGGCGATCAGGTCCAGCGCCGCGGCGTTGGTCGGCAGGTTCGGCGCGAAGCCGCCCTCGTCGCCGAGCCCGGTCGACAGGCCCTTCTTCTTCAGCACCGACTTGAGCGCGTGGTAGACCTCCGCGCCGGAGCGCAGCGCCTCACGGAAGGTGGGCGCGCCGATCGGCGCGATCATGAATTCCTGGATGTCGACGTTGGAGTCGGCGTGCGCGCCACCGTTGAGGATGTTCATCATCGGCACCGGCAGGAGGTGCGCGTTCGGGCCGCCCAGGTAGCGGAAGAGGCTCAGCTCGGCGCTGCCGGCGGCGGCCTTCGCGATCGCGAGGGAGACGCCGAGGATGGCGTTCGCGCCCAGCTCCGACTTGCTGTCGGTGCCGTCGATGTCGAGCATCTTCTGGTCGATCAGGCGCTGCTCGCTGGCCTCGTACCCGATGATCTGGTCGACGATCTTGTCTTCGACGTTGGAGACCGCCTTCTCCACGCCCTTGCCCTGGTAGCGGTCGGCGTCACCGTCGCGCAGCTCGATCGCCTCGAAGGCGCCGGTGGAGGCGCCGGAGGGCACGGCGGCGCGGGCCACCGTGCCGTCGTCCAGGCCGACCTCGACCTCGACCGTCGGGTTGCCCCGCGAGTCGAGAATCTCCCGGGCGACGATTCCCTCGATGGTTGCCACTGAGTCGCTCCTCGTTGTTGTGATCCGGTCCGTGGGTGGGCCGCGACGGTGCGGCTGAGGCAGGTGTTGAACGCAGCGTATCGGGCCACGGGATCGGGCACGGCGTCGCCCGCGCACCCGGGTCGCCCACGGTGACGGACATTCCCGGATTTCCGGGCGTCAACCGGCAACGGGTTTGCGCTGCGCCGACCCGATCCACCAGGCTGGTCGCCATGCCCGCCGCCTCGACCACCCTCCGCATGCTCGCCGTGTCGGTCATCGCGTCGCTCACGGTCACCGGCTGTCAGACATTCGAGGACGCCGGACGCGCCATGGGCCGCTCCGATCTGGTCAACGACCTCGCCGCCCGGCTCGATCGGGCGCTGGAACTGACCTACTCGGCCGAATACCAGCTCCCCGGCGGCGAGACCGCCGCGATCGTGCAGGCCCAGGATCCGGCCCGCTCCACGTACAGCTACCCGGGTGGGCGACTCACCGTCACCCCGGACGGGATCACACGGTGCACGGCGGCCGGCGGCCGCACAGCGTGCACGCTGGTCACGCCGCCCACCCCCGGCAGCAAGCCCACCGTGGCGCTCTTCGCCGAGGCGAACGAGCAGGGCCTCGTCACCCCACCGGTGGTGGTGGGGCTGCTGACCGCCGCCGCGCTCGACCCGCAGGCGGTCATCAGGCAGAGCGACACCACCGTCGCCGGGCACCACGCCACCTGCGTGGAGGTGCAGCGGTCGGACGGCGACCTCACGGCCTGCGTGACCACCGACGGCGTGCTCGGCAGCTTCACGGGGTCGGTCGACGGCAAGCCGATGGAGCTGGCACTGAGCAGCTACTCCGAGACGGTGCCGAAGGACGCGTTCGACCCGCCCGCCGGCGCCACCGTGGTGGACCGCCGGCCGGGCGGCTCGTGACCGGCCCGGCCGTCGGGTCCGCGAACACCGCGCCGCGAGCCGGGTTCCAGCCGGGGGCCGACCTCGGTCGCCCGCCCGCGCCCACCGACCTGGCCCTGCCGGTGGTCGGCGCGAAGCTGCTGCTCACCGCCGACGGGACGGTGGGCCGGGTCGCCGACCTGCCCGCCGACACCCCCTGGGTGCCGCTGGGCACCGTCGACGGGGTGCCCGCATGGGCGACCGACCTGGCCACCGCCGACGGGATCCCCGGCCGGGCTCGCGGTTGGGCGTCGCTCGCCGCCGAGGTGCCCGAGCCGCTCGCCACGCTGGCCGGCCGGGCGTTGGCCGTGGTCACCTGGCGACGTACCCACCGGTGGTGCGGCGCGTGCCGTGCCGAGCTGACCGACCAGCCCGGCGAGACCGCCCGGCGCTGCCCCGACTGCGGCCTGTACGTCCCCATGCAGCTCTCCACGGCGGTGCTGGTCGCGATCACCCGGCCCGGTCCCGCCGGCCGCGCCGACGAGCTGCTGCTGGTCCGGCACGCCACCGGGCCGACCGGGCTCTGGGCACTGGTGGCCGGCTTCGTCGAGGCCGGCGAGACGCTGGAGTCGGCGGTGCACCGCGAGGTCGGCGAGGAGGTCGGGCTCAGCGTCGACCAGCTGGCCTACTTCGGCAGCCAGCCGTGGGCGATCTCCGGCCCCGGGGTGCTGCTCGCCGGCTTCACCGCCCGCGCCGCCGACCCGCGGGCCGAGCCGGTGGTCGACGGCCGGGAGCTGACCCGGGCCCACTGGTTCGGCCTGGACGCGCTGCCGGCGGAACTGCCGCCCGCGTACTCCATCTCGCGCTGGCTGATCGACGCGACGGTGACCGCCGGACGGCGGTGACCGCCGTGACCGCGACCGGTCGGCGGGCCTCGACCGGGGTGGGTCAGACGCCGAGCAGGGTGCGCAGGTGGCGCGGGGGCGGGCAGTCGTGGGCGAGCATCGCGTCGTGCCAGTCACGCACCGACACCCCGTGCGGGCGGGCGGCGGCGATCTCGGCCACCTCGCTGTACCCGACGAAGTAGGTGGAGAGCTGCGTGGACGTGAGCAGCGACCGGCGCCACTTGCCGGCAGCCTCGCCCTCCTCCTGGAAGCCGCGCCCGGTCATCAGGGCCATCGCCTCGGCCTCGGGCAGGTCCTCGGCGTGCACCAACTGGTCGAGCAGCGCGTTGATGGTCATCCGCAGCTGCATCTTGAGCTGCTGCAACCGCACCGGCAGGCCACCGAAGCCGAGCCCGGCCATCAGCTCCTCGGCGTACACGGCCCAGCCCTCGATGAACGGGCCCGACTCGGCCAGCGCCCGGACCCGGGTGCCACCGACGTAGCGGCGGGCGTGGGCGAGCTGGAGGAAGTGCCCGGGCATCGCCTCGTGCACGGTCAGGTTGCGGATCATGTGGTCGTTGTACTCGCGGTAGAACGACTCGACGCGGTGCGCCGGCCAGTCGGTGGGGGTGGGCGCGATGCAGTAGAACGTCGGCAGGGCCGCGGTCTCCAGCGGGCCGGGCGAGTCGCAGTACGCCACCGCGACGCCCCGGGCGAACTCCGGCATCTCCTGGATCACGCACCGGTCGTCGACCAGGGTGACCAGGTCGTGCGCGCGGACGAAGTCGGTCGCCTCGTCCAGGGTCACGCCGGCCAGCTCGACGATGGTCCGGTCGTCCGGGTGCTCGGCGGCGAGCACGTCCAGCGCCCGGCGTACCGTCGCGTCGTCCGCCCCGCCGCCGACCAGCTCGACGGACGCCTCGCGGATCTCCGCGGTGACCCGGTCCAGGTTGGCCCAGGCGCGGCGCTGGATCTCGGCGGCGCCCAGCTCGGTGTCGAGGGTGTGCCAGAGCCGGGCCTCCCAGCGGCGGCGGCCCAGGCGGGGGTCACGACCGGGGCCGCTGTCGGCGGCCAGGCCGGTGCGCAGCCAGGCGACGAACTCCTCCAGCGCGGCGATCGCCGCGGTCGCCGCCGGCTCCACCCGGTCGAGGCTGCCGGGCGCCTGGGCGAGCAGCGGCGGCAGCTCGTCGCGGATCAACGCGGCCGTGCCGGTGAACTGCCCGACCGCCGTCTCGGCGTGGATCCGCGGCATGTCCCGCAGCGTCGCGCGGGCGGTGGCGAGGGCGTCCGGTACGGCGGCGAGCCGGCCGGCGAGGTGGGTCAGCCGCACCTCGGCCGGGGCGTACGGGCGGGCCAGCAACGGGTGCAGCAGCGGCCCGGGGTTGTGACGCAGAGGGTCCCACTCGTGCGACCGGATCTCGGTCAGCTCGAACAGCTCCCGGTCGACGAACGAGGTGAGCAGCGCATGGTCGACCTGCTCCTCGACGTCCAGCGAGTCGGGGTCCAGTTCGGACAGTGCGTTCGCCGCGTCGGAGAGCATCGCCCGGTCGGTGGCCAGCGCCCCGGGGGACAGATCCGGCAGCCGGTCGTCGTACCGGTGATCCCCCGCCGCGGTCGCCACCCCCGGCCGCGTCTCCAACAACGCCTCGACGACCCGCTCCGCCAGAACCCCGAACGCTTCCACCCCCCGACCCTACCGACCACCCCTCGGCCAGCCGTGTTGATCAAGAGGTTTGCGTCAGGATCAGGCCTGGAAGTGACGCGAACCTCTTGATCAACGTCGTCAGTCGGCGGGCGGGGTGGGGCGCTCGGCGGCGCGGACCGCCTCGGCGTAGGCGAGGGTGGTGCGGCGCAGGGCGGCCTCCGGGTCCAGGTCGGCCTGGCGGGCCGCCGCGACCGTGGACAGCAGGCTGGCGCCGAGCCTCGCCTCCGGGTCCACCTGTGAGTCGGCCAGCGGCGGCGGGACGGCGAGCCCGACCCGTGCGGCGCGGTCCAGGATCGTCGCGGCCAGGGCGAGGGCGGGCTGGCTCAACGCCACGCCGTCCAGCACCGAATCGCGCGCCTTCTCGGCCCGCTTGATCCGCTCCCAGTTGGCGGTGATCTCCTCCAGCGTGCCCGCCTCCGCACCGGCGAAGACATGCGGATTGCGCCGGATCATCTTGTCGACCAGGCCACCCGCCACGTCGTCGACGTTCCACCGCTCGCCCTCGGGCAACTCCTCGGCGAGCCGGGCGTGCAGCACCACCTGGAGCAGCACGTCACCCAGCTCCTCGCGCAGCGCATCGGTGTCGCCGGCGCTGATCGCGTCGTACGCCTCGTAGCTCTCCTCCAGCAGATAACCGGCGAGGCTGCGGTGCGTCTGCGCCCGCTTCCACGGGTCACCCCCCGGCGACGCCAACCGGTCCAGCACGGCCACCGCGTCGAGCAGCCGGGCGCCCGGCGGATCCCACGAGCCGTACATCAGCTCCAACTCGGCCAGCCCAGGCTCCCGGGCCAGCCGCAGACCCAGCTGCCGGGCCAGGGACTCGTCGCCCGCCGGGCCGGCCAGCCAGACCGCAGCGCCATGCGCCGCGACCGCGTCCAGCAGCGGCTGCGTCGCCGGGCCGTCCACGATCGTGACCTCGGCGCCCGCCTGCCGCACGGCCGTGGCCAACTCGCTCTCCGCGCCGGCCAGCACCGGATGCTGGCGTACGACATCCCAGGCGGCCGAGGTCAGCAGACCGGCCGGCAGTCGGGGCGAGGTGACCAGCAGGATGATCCGTGCCGTCATGCTCAGCTGGCCGTGCCCTCAGCCTCCGGAGTGGCGGTCGACCCGACCGGCTCCGGGGTGGAGATGTCGGTGACCGCGTCGGAGCCCAGCTCACCCAGCGGCACGCTCACGGCGGGCACGTCACCGGGGAAGCTCAGCACCGGGAACTCGAGTGGGCGGTAGCGGGGGCTGACCGTCACGTCGTAGCCTTCGGCCGCCTCGACCAACGACCGTCGGGTGGCCAGCGCGCCGCGCAGCTGCTCGCCGTCGAGTTGGCGGGCGGCGTCCTCGTCGGTCATGTTGGCCGGGATCTGGCCCGCCTCGCGGCCGACCCCGATGAGGGTGGCCATCTCCTGCGCGGTCGGCGCGACCGGCTCGGACGGCACACCGGACAGGCAGGTGTAGAGGTCGGCCATCTCCCGCACGTACCCGGTCCCGGGCTCCAGCCCGAGAACCTCAGCGACCTGCTCGCGCGGCACCTGGCCGCGCGGCTGGTAGTTCTTCTCGGCGGAGATCCGCTCGCACACCTCACTCAGCACCAGCACGCTGGCCACCTGAACGGCGCCGGGCAGCTGCGGCTCCGGCGGCGCGGGCTGGCCCGCGGTGGTGGGCGACGCGGTCGGCGACGCGGTCGGCTTCGGGTTCTTGTCGCGCAGATCCTTCAGCACGGCGGCGACCCGGTCATCGGTGATGCGGTGGTCACCGACGTAGGCGGCGATACCGGGCTCGGCACGGCAACCGGACAGGGCGACGAGACCGACCGCCACGCTGGCGACGGCGACAAGACGGCGAGCACGCATGACGGTCACTCTCTCACGGCAGGACGCGTCGCTGTGACGCCCCCCACCGCACAGGCCCGGGGCGACCAGGATGGCGCCGGCGCGCCCGACACCACCCTGATCGAAACCCCCGGGCTCAGGCGGTCGCTCCCGCCGGCACAGCCGGAGCGGGGGCGCCCAGCACGTCGGAGAGCAGTTGGGCGCACCACTCCAGCAGGGCCTGGTCGCGCAGCGGCTCGCCACCGACCCGGCGCGTGCTGGGCCGGGGCACGCTGACCTGGTCGGTCGCCTGCTTGTAGACCGCGTCCGGGTGGTAACGCTTGAGCCGCAGCTGCTTCGAGTCGGGCAGCGGCAACGGCCCGAACCGGACGTGCTTGCCCTGCATCGACACGTCGGCCAGGCCGTACCGCCGGGCCAGCAGGCGGAACCGGGCCACCGCGACCAGGTTCTGCACCGGGGCCGGCGGCTCGCCGTACCGGTCGGTCATCTCGGCGACCATCTCGCGCAGCCGCTCCTCGTCGCGCGCCTCGGCGAGCTTGCGGTACATCTCCAACCGCAGGCGCTCCACGCTCACGTAGTCGTGCGGCAGATGCGCGTCGACCGGCAGGTCGATCTTGACGTCGGCCTCCTCCTCGGGCCGCTCACCCTTGAACGCCGAGACCGCCTCGCCGACCATCCGCACGTACAGGTCGAAGCCGACGCCCTCGATGTGCCCGGACTGCTCGCCGCCGAGCAGGTTGCCGGCGCCCCGGATCTCCAGGTCCTTCATCGCCACGTACATGCCCGCGCCCAACTCGGTGTGCTGGGCGATGGTCGCCAACCGCTCGTGGGCGTGCTCGGTGAGCGGCTTCTCCGGCGGGTAGAGGAAGTACGCGTACGCCCGCTCCCGACCCCGGCCGACCCGGCCGCGGATCTGGTGCAACTGGGCCAGGCCGAGCAGGTCCGCCCGCTCCACGATCAGGGTGTTGGCGTTCGGGATGTCGATGCCCGACTCCACGATCGTGGTGCAGACCAGCACGTCGAACTCCTTCTCCCAGAAGCCGACCATGACCTTCTCCAGGGCCTCCTCGCCCATCTGGCCGTGCGCCACCGCGACCCGCGCCTCGGGCACCAGCTCACGCAGCCGACGCGCCGCCCGGTCGATCGACTCGACCCGGTTGTGCAGGTAGAAGACCTGCCCGTCGCGGAGCAGCTCGCGGTGGATGGACGCGGCCACCTGCCGGTCGTCCTGCGCGCCGACGAAGGTGAGCACCGGGTGCCGCTCCTCCGGCGGGGTGGCGATGGTGGACATCTCCCGGATGCCGGTGATCGCCATCTCCAGGGTGCGCGGGATCGGGGTGGCCGACATGCTCAGCACGTCGACCGAGGCGCGCAGCGTCTTCAGGTGCTCCTTGTGCTCGACACCGAAGCGCTGCTCCTCATCGACGATCACCAGACCCAGCTGCTTGAACCGGGTGGCGGTCTGGAGCAGCCGGTGGGTGCCGATGACGATGTCGACGGTGCCGTCGGCGACCATCTCCAGCGTCCGCTCGGTCTCCTTCGGGGTCTGGAACCGGGACAGCTGCCGGATCACCACCGGGAACTGGCTCATCCGCTCGGCGAACGTGTTGTAGTGCTGCTGCACCAGCAGCGTCGTCGGCACCAGCACCGCCACCTGCTTGCCGTCCTGCACCGCCTTGAACGCCGCCCGGACCGCGATCTCGGTCTTGCCGTAGCCGACGTCGCCGCAGATCAACCGGTCCATCGGGACGGTCTGCTCCATGTCCCGCTTGACCTCGTCGATCGCGGCGAGCTGATCCGGCGTCTCCTGCCAGGGGAACGCGTCCTCCAACTCCCGCTGCCACGGGGTGTCCGGGCCGAACGAGTGGCCCTTGGACGCCTTGCGGGCGGCGTAGAGCTGGATCAGCTGCGCGGCGATCTCCCGGACCGCCTTGCGCGCCCGGGCCTTGGACTTCTGCCAGTCCGAGCCGCCCATCTTGTGCAGGGTCGGCTGCTCGCCACCCACGTAGCGGGAGAGCTGGTCGAGCTGATCGGTCGGCACGAAGAGCCGGTCGCCGGGCTGACCGCGCTTGCTGGCCGCGTACTCGATGACCAGGTATTCCCGGCTGGCGCCGTTGACGGTGCGCTGCACCAGCTCGACGTACCGGCCGATGCCGTGCTGCTCGTGCACCACGTGGTCGCCGGCCTTGAGCTCCAGCGGGTCGATGGTGTTGCGTCGCCGGCTCGGCATCTTGCGCATGTCCCGCGTGGACGTGCCCCGACCCCCGGTGACGTCGTTGCCGGTGAGCAGCACGAAACGGGACGCCTCGTCGACGAAGCCACTGCTCAGCGCGCCGCAGGTGACCACCAGCTCGCCGGGGACGGGCGCGGTCGGCACCTCCTCGGTCAACCGGGCGCCCAGGCCGGCGTCGCGCAGCACCTCCACCGCCCGCTGGGCGGGGCCGTGACCCTCGAAGACCAGCGCGATCGACCAGCCCTCGCCGGCCCAGCGCTTGAGGTCGTCGACGACACGCGCGGTCTCGCCGTGGTACAGCGGGGCCGGCTGGGCGGACAGCGTCACCGCGATGGCGTCGTCCGGAGTGACGGCGGCCTGCTCCGGCGCGTCCTCCCAGGGCTGCCGCGTCTCGGCGGTCTCCGCTTCGACCAGGCCGAACGGGGACAGCGTCCACCACGGCTGCCCGAGCTTGCCGGCGGTGGCGCGCACCTCGGCCAGGGTCCGGAAGGCCGCGGCGCCGACATCCACCGGCGCCTGGCCACCGACCGCGGCGGCGGCCCAACTGGCCTGGAGAAACTCCTCCGAGGTACGCACCAGGTCGTGCGCCCGGGTGCGGATCCGCTCCGGGTCGCACAGCAGCACGTGGGTGCCGGACGGCATGGCGTCCAGCAGCAACTCCAGCGAGTCGGGGCCGACCAGCACCGGTGCCAGCGACTCCATCCCCTCCACCGGGATGCCCTCGGCCAGCTTGTCCAGGATCTCGGCCAACTCCGGGTGCTGCTCGGCGAGTGCGGCGGCCCGCTCGCGGACCGACGGGGTGAGCAGCAACTCCCGGCACGGCGGCGCCCAGAGCAGCGGAACCTGCTCGATGGTCCGCTGGTCGGCGACGGCGAAGGTGCGGATCTCCTCCACCTCGTCGCCCCAGAACTCCACCCGGGACGGGTGCTCGTCGGTGGGCGGGAAGACGTCCAGGATGCCGCCGCGCACCGCGAACTCGCCGCGCTTGGTGACCAGGTCGACCCGGGCGTACGCCATGTCGATCAGCCGACGGGCGACCTCCTCGAGGTCCGCCTCCTCGCCCGCGGCGAGCTGCACCGGCTCCAGGTCACCGAGCCCCTTGAGCTGCGGTTGGAGCAGCGAGCGGACCGGGGCCACGACCACCCGCAGCGGCCCGGTGCTGCCGTGCGCGTCGGCCGACTCCGGGTGCGCCAACCGGCGCAGCACGGCCAGTCGCCGGCCCACCGTGTCCGAGCGTGGCGACAGCCGCTCGTGCGGCAGCGTCTCCCACGACGGGAAGACCACCACCTGCTCCGCCGGCAGCAGCCCGCCCAGCGCGGCAACCAGATCGTCGGCCTCGCGGGTGGTGGCGGTCACCGCCAGCACCGGTCGACCGGCCCCTTCGTTGTCGGCGGCGGGCTGCGCACCGAGGGGTTCCGGCTGGACATCCCGGGTCGGGAGATCACCGACGAGGACCTGGCCGCGTTGTTCGTCCGGCACCTCGGCTTGTTGATGGTCGCCGACGTACGGATCAGCGCGAAGACGATCATCGAGGAGCCGCACAAGGGCGGTCGGGGCGTCGCCGTCGGTGCAGCCGACACCGGCCGTCGGCTGGTCGAGCTGAGCCACGTGATCCACGACGGGATGACCACCCTGCCCGGCTGGCCGGGACCGCAGATCGCCGACTGGCTGACCTTCGCGGCGTCCCGGGCGAACTACGCGCCGGGCACCGAGTTCCGCGTGGCCCGGATCGACATGATCGCCAACACCGGCACGTACCTCGACACCCCCGCCCACCGTTGGGCCGACGGCGACGACCTGACGGCGCTGCCGCTGGACTGTTTCGCGGACCTGCCCGGCGTGGTGGTCCGGGTGCCGCCCGGCACCCGGGCGGTGGACCGGCTGATGCTGGCTCCGTACGAGGTGGCCGGGCGTGCCGTGCTGCTGCACACCGGCTGGGCCGCGCACTTCGGCACCGAGCGGTACGGCTCGCCGGAGGCGCCGTACCTGACCGGTGACGCTGCCCGGGCGCTGGTCGACGCCGGGGCGGCCCTGGTCGGCATCGACTCGATCAACATCGACGACATGGGCCCGGCGGCCGGCGGTGAGCGCCCCGCGCACAGCGCGCTGCTCGCCGCGGGCATCCCGATCGTGGAGCACCTGACCGGCTTGGACGCCCTGCCGCCGAGCGGCTTCCGGTTCACCGCGGCCCCACCGATGGTGGCCGGCATGGGCACGTTCCCGGTCCGCGCCTTCGCCGTCGTCGACAGCTGAGCACGCTGACACCGCTGAGGACGCTGACACCGCGCACGGGCCGGCGGGCAGCCGGACGGAATCAGTAGCGGACCGCGATGCGGTGGGCCTCGGCGTCGACCAGGACCTCTCCGCCGTACGGGATGATCAGTTGCGGGTCGGTGTGCCCGAGGTCGACGTCGAAGACCACCACCGGGTCGTCGGCGTACGGTGCCACGGCCCGGAGGATCGCCGCCCGCTGCGCCTCGCACCAGGCCCGCCGCTCGTCCAGGCTGTGCCGTCGGTCGAAGTCCCACGCCTTGGGTCGGCCGACCACGATCGCCGGGAAGGCGGCGAGCAGCCCGCGCTCGCCCACGTTGCGCACGGTACGGAAGACCTCCTGCGCGCTGGGCATTTCTTCGGACGTTTCGAGGATCAGCACCGAGCCGGCCAGCTCGGCGGTCGAGGGGACCCGGTCGGCGGCCAGCAGCCATCCGATGATCTCCAGGCAGCCGCCCCAGGTCCGCCCCTGCACCACCCGCGCCGGCCCGTGCCAGTGCCAGCCCTCTCCGGGGTACATCACCGGCTCGTCGGCGAGCGTCGCCGGATCCTGCCAGTCGCGCGGCTCGTCGCCCCACTCGGTCGCCGGGGTCAGCTCGTACCATCCCGAGGTGAACAGCGCGGCGCGCAGCGAGTCGAAGGTCAACGGGTGCGGCGCGCCGGACCGGCCGAGATGCACCAGCACCGACCCGCCGTGGTACGCCACCATCCCCAGCCGGTAGAGGTGGTTGAGCACGTTGGTGTTGTCGGAGTAGCCGAAGTAGGGCTTGAGGTTGGCCCGCAGCACGTCATCGTCGAGGTGCGGGGTGACCGTGATCAGGTCGTCTCCTCCGACGGTGGCGAGCACGGCGGTGATGCTCGGGTCGGCGAAGGCGGCGGTGAGGTCGCGGGCGCGATCGCGCGGGTCGGCCCCCATCACCCGGGTGGTCGGATACTCCACCGGTTCCAGGCCGAACTCCTCGCGCAGCCGACGCAGCCCCAGCTCGTACACGTGCGGGAAGAGACCCGGCAGACCGGCGGAGGGTGAGACGACGGCGACCCGGTCGCCCGGCTTCGGCTTGGCGGGATAGTTCGGGGACACCATGATCAAAGGGTATCTCCGAGGTGTTCCGCGTCACGGCGCACCATTCGGAGAGCCCCTCCTGCCATCCGGCCCGGCGCGGATACCATCCAGGGAGTCGGACAGCGCTGTCCTTCGTACTCACGTAAGGAGCGCATCGTGACCGACCAGCACGACCACGACGGCCCGGACGCCGCGCTGCGCGCCGACATCCGCCGGCTCGGCACCCTCCTCGGGCAGACCCTGGCCCGCCAGGAGGGCCGGCCACTGCTCGACCTCGTCGAGGAGATCCGCGCCCAGGTCCGCACCGACGCCCCGGCGGCCGCCCAGCGGCTCGGCGGGTTGGACGTGACCACCGGCACCAAGTTGGCCCGCGCCTTCTCCACCTACTTCCACCTGGCCAACATCACCGAGCAGGTGCACCGTGCGCGGGACCTGCGCCGCCGCCGCGCCGTGCAGGGCGGCTGGCTGGACCAGGCGGCCAAGATGATCGCCGAGCGCGGGGTGCCGGCCGAGGAGATCGCCGCCGCGGCCCGTCGGCTGGCGGTCCGGCCGGTCTTCACCGCGCACCCGACCGAGGCGGCCCGCCGGTCGATCCTGTCGAAGCTGCGGGCCATCGCGGACGAGCTGGACACCGAGACCGCCAACGCGATCCTGTACGGCGCCAGCGACGAGGGCCCGGCGAACCGCCGGCTGGCCGAGCTGCTGGACCTGATGTGGCAGACCGACGAGCTGCGGCTGGACCGGCCGGACCCGACCGACGAGGCCCGCAACGCGATCTACTACCTGCGTGACCTGTACGCCGAGGCCGCCCCGCAGGTGCTCGACGACCTGGCCGACACGCTGCGCACGCTCGGCGTGGAGACCTCGCCGACGGCCCGCCCGTTGAGCTTCGGCACCTGGATCGGCGGCGACCGGGACGGCAACCCCTTCGTCACGCCGGCGGTCACCCGCGAGGTGCTGACCATCCAGCACGAGCACGGCATCGCGGCCACCGAGAAGGCGATGGACCACCTCATCAACGAGGTCTCGGTGTCCCGCCGGCTGCGCGGGGTGTCACTGGACCTCTCCGCCAGCCTCGCCACCGACCTGGACGCGCTGCCCGAGGTGGCGCCCCGGTTCCGCCGGGTCAACGCGGAGGAGCCGTACCGGCTCAAGGCGCGCTGCGTGAAGGCGAAGCTGGCCAACACCCGGCAGCGGTTGCGCCAGGGCACCGCGCACGTGCCGGGCCGGGACTACCGGGGCTCCGCCGAGCTGATCGCCGACCTGGAGCTGCTGCGCGCCTCGCTGGCCCGCAACTCCGGGCAGCTCACCGCCGTCGGCCGGCTGGCCTCCACCATCCGGACGGTTTCCGCGTTCGGCCTGCACCTGGCCACCATGGACGTCCGGGAGCACGCCGAGGCGCACCACGCGGTGCTCGCCCAGCTGTACGGGGCGGTCGGCGAGGTCTCCGACTACCCGGCGCTGAGCCGGCTGGAGCGCACCAAGCTGCTCGCCGACGAGCTGACCGGTCGCCGGCCACTGTCCACCCTGGACACTCCGCTCACCGAGGCGACCCGCAAGACGTTCGACGTGTTCGGCACCATCCGGGAGGCGCAGGACCGGTTCGGCACCGAGGTGATCGAGTCGTACATCATCTCGATGACCATGGGCGTGGACGACGTGCTGGCCGCGGTGGTGCTGGCCCGCGAGGCCGGGCTGGTCGACGTGCACAGCGGCCGGGCGCGGGTCGGTTTCGTGCCGCTGCTGGAGACCCCCGCCGAGCTGAACGCCGGCGGCGAACTCCTCGACGAGCTGCTGTCGCTGCCCGCGTACCGGGCGCTGGTGTCGGCCCGGGGTGACGTGCAGGAGGTCATGCTCGGCTACTCGGACTCCAACAAGGAGGCCGGGATCACCACCAGCCAGTGGTCGATCCACCGGGCACAGCGCGCGCTGCGTGACGTGGCCGCCCGGCACGGGGTGCACCTGCGGCTGTTCCACGGCCGGGGCGGCACGGTGGGGCGCGGCGGCGGGCCGACGCACGAGGCGATCCTGGCCCAGCCGTACGGCACGCTGGACGGCGCGATCAAGGTGACCGAGCAGGGCGAGGTGATCTCCGACAAGTACAGCCTGCCCTCGCTGGCCCGGGAGAACCTGGAGCTCACGCTCGCCGCGGTGCTCCAGGCGACGCTGCTGCACACCGGCCCCCGGCAGCCGGCGGAGATGCTCGAACGCTGGGACGCCGCCATGGACGTGGTCTCCGAGTCGGCGTACCGGTCGTACCGGTCGCTCGTCGAGGACCCGGACCTGCCGGCGTACTTCTGGGCGTCCACCCCCACCGAGCTGCTGGGCGCGCTGAACATCGGCTCACGGCCGGCGAAGCGCCCGAACACCGGCGCCGGGCTGTCCGGGCTGCGGGCCATTCCGTGGGTGTTCGGCTGGACGCAGACGCGGCAGATCGTGCCGGGCTGGTTCGGCGTCGGCGCGGGGCTGGCCGCCGCCCGCGAGGCCGGGCTGGCGGACGTGCTGGCCGAGATGCACCGCAACTGGCACTTCTTCCGCACGTTCCTGTCGAACGTCGAGATGATGTTGACCAAGACCGACCTGAGCATCGCCCGCCGGTACGTCGAGACGCTGGTGCCGAAGAAACTGCATCCGATCTTCGAGCAGATCGAGCAGGAGTACGAGCTGACCAAGCGGGAGGTGCTGGCGGTGACCGCCTCACCCGCCCTGTTGGACAACTCGCCGGTGCTCCAGCGCACCCTGGCGGTGCGGGACACCTACCTGGAGCCGCTGCACCACCTTCAGGTGGCGCTGCTGCGGCAGTACCGGGAGTCCGGTGCCGCCGGACGGGCGGTGGCGACCGCGCCGGGCGGCCGCCGCGCCCCGAGTGACGGCACGGCCCTGGAGCGTGCGCTGCTCACCACGGTGAACGGAATCGCCGCCGGGATGCGCAACACGGGCTAAACC